>CAISIP010000115.1 GCA_903885415.1 uncultured beta proteobacterium | reverse complement strand
GACGAAGCGGTCGCAGAATGCTCTGGGCACACTGGCCAGGCTCATGGCGTCGTTGTCGACTTGGCTGAAGCCGAGGCGACCGAAGCCTTGTTCGCCAGGATTGCCGCCAATCACGGTGGCATTGACATTCTCGTGAACTCTGCGGCGCTTAACGTGGCCGGAGACAGCGTCGACTACGATCTCGCAGCGTGGCAACGCGTACTCGACGTCAATCTCACTGGGTTGTTCGTCGCCAGCCGTTGCGCGGCAAAGTCGATGATTTCACGTGCAGTGGGCGGCTCCATCATCAACGTTGCGTCGGTGGGCGGGCTCAGTGCGGGGATCACAGGGCGCGCCAATGCCAACCCGTCCTACCGGGCCAGCAAAGGCGGCGTGGTGAACCTCACGCGAGCGCTCGCCGTGGAATGGGCCGCGAGCGGCATTCGGGTCAATGCAGTGGCCCCTGGCTATGTGCGCACGCCGATGATCCGCCGGTTGACCGACGACCCGGCCCTCGAAGCGGCGACCGCGCAAAAGGTTCCACTCGGCAGATTCGCCGAGCCGGAGGAGATCGGCTGGGTCATCGCGTTCCTCGCGGGCGAGGGTGCGTCCATGGTGACCGGTCAAATTCTGCCTGTAGACGGCGGTTTGCTGGCCTGATCTGACCTGCGATTCGAAGTGCGTCCTTTTGGAGGCCGCCAACGCGCAGGGATTGACCCCCTCATACAGAGCCGCACCAGGCCAAAGCTGACGACAATTGAATGGACCCACTGTACTTGCTTCGCCTATTTGCCGAGACGAGCCGTCTAGGAAACCTGTCAGCCGCGGCGCGGCAGCTCGGAGTTTCCACGGCCACGGCCTCGCGGGGTATAGATCGGCTTGAGCACGACCTGGGTTTTGCCTTGCTTGTCAGAACAAGCCGCCAGATTGCACTCACCGAGATGGGCCGAACGTACCTGGAAACTGTGCAGCGTGTGCTCAGAGACCTCGACGAGGCGAAGACGTTCGGAAAGAGCTTGCAGTCCGGGGTCATAGGCGACCTGAGCATTCGGTCACGCGCGGCGATAGGCATGGTCTGCATCTCGCCGTTGATTCCAAAGTTCCTCGATTTACATCCGGGGATTAACATTCGGATCGATCTTACCAACGAGACCAACGGTGACTTGACGAACGGCAAGTATGACGTCGACATCCGAACCGGCATTCTCAAAGACTCTTCATTCTTAGCCCGAAAGTTGGCTGATTCCACACGCTTGGTCGTGTCGAGCCCCACGTATTTGAGCAAGCATGGCGTTCCGATAAAACCAGCCGATCTCAACAATCACAACTGTCTGGTGTTTCGCCATGACGCCAATCCGGTGGTGTGGCGCTTCCGCGCTCCAGGCCGAGAGGAGATCAAGGTTCACCCAAAAGGCAATCTGGAGGCGAACAACGGGGCAATCTTGCGAGAAAGTCTTTTATCCGGAGTTGGCATCGGGCATTTGACGGATTGGGCGGTTGCGGAAGATCTGAAACGGGGCGACCTTGTCCATGTGTTGTCGGACCATCAGGTCACGATTGACGAATTTCACCATGGGATCTATGCCGTTTTTCTACCAAATCGGCAACATTCGGTCAAGGTTCGCGCATTCATCGACTTTTTGGCCAATGAATTCGCGCGCAGCCCGGTGTTTGATCATGGTGCCTCCAGTTGAGAGTTTTTCGGCTTCGGAACTGACTCCCGAATATCGGCATGGCTTCCCTCAATTTTTTCAAAACAGAAAGAACTTCAATGAGCAAATCTCGAATCGGTGTTGGTTTTGTGGGGTTGAGTGCGACTCGTGGGTGGGCCGCTCGCGGTCATTTGCCCGCGTTGGCATTGCTCCCCGAGTTTGAAATACGGGGACTGGTCGGCGCCACGCCCGAGTCAGCCGCTGCGGCAGGCGAGAAGTACGGCATTGCATACACCACGAACCAGCTCGGCGACCTGCTCGCGCGTCCCGACATCGATCTGGTGGTGATCACTGTCGTTGTGCCAAGCCATCGTGCCGCCATTGAGGCTGCTCTCAGGGCGGGCAAGGCGGTCTTCTGTG
>CAISIP010000114.1 GCA_903885415.1 uncultured beta proteobacterium | reverse complement strand
GCCTTTGTCGAGGTACTCCAGCGCCTGGTCGAGGCTGTGGCACACCGTCGGGACCAATGCGTCCTCTTCGGGCGGCAAATGGTACAGATCCTTGGAAGCCGCTTCGCCGGGGTGGATCTTGTTTTCCACGCCGTCCAGCCCAGCCATCAGCAGCGCCGCAAAGCCCAGGTACGGATTCATCAGCGGATCGGGGAAGCGCGCCTCTATGCGCCGGCCCTTGGGATTGGGCACATGGGGAATGCGGATGGACGCAGAGCGGTTGCGTGACGAATACGCCAGCTTGACGGGAGCCTCGTAACCCGGCACGAGGCGCTTGTAGCTGTTGGTTCCCGGGTTGGTGATGGCGTTGAGCGCCCGGGCGTGCTTGATGATGCCGCCGATATAGTACAGCGCGTAGTCGGACAGTCCGGCATAACCATCGCCCGCAAACAGGTTCTTGCCGTCCTTCCAGACCGACTGGTGCACATGCATGCCCGAGCCGTTGTCGCCTACCAGCGGCTTGGGCATGAAGGTAGCCGTCTTGCCGTAGGAATTGGAGACATTCCACACCACATATTTCAGGATTTGCGTCCAGTCTGCGCGCTGCACCAGCGTACTGAACCTGGTGCCGATTTCGTTTTGACCCGCACCGCCGACTTCATGGTGGAAGACCTCCACCGGAACGCCGAGGGACTCCAGAATCAGCGAGATTTCAGCGCGCAGATCCTGCGTGCTATCGACGGGCGGTACCGGAAAATAGCCACCCTTGACGGTCGGGCGATGGCCGCGGTTACCGCCGTCGATCTTCTTTCCGCTGTTCCAGGGCGCCTCGTATTCGTCGATCTTCACAAAGGAGCCCGACATATCGGAGCCCCAGGTAACGTCGTCGAAAATAAAGAACTCGGGTTCCGGACCAAAAAAGGCGGTGTCGCCCATTCCAGAGGCCTTGAGGTACGACTCGGCACGTTTGGCAATCGAGCGCGGGTCGCGGTCGTAGGCCTTGCCGTCGCCAGGTTCGACCACATCGCAACTCAGAAACAGGGTCGTCTCTTCAAAAAATGGATCGATGTTGGCGGTGTTCGGATCGGGCATTAGCAGCATGTCCGAGGCTTCAATGCCCTTCCAGCCGGCGATCGACGAGCCGTCAAAAGCGTGCCCCGACGAGAACTTGTCTTCGTCGAAATGCGAAACCGGAACGGTAACGTGCTGCTCTTTGCCACGGGTATCGGTGAAGCGGAAGTCGACGAACTTGACCTCGTCATCCTTCACCATCTTGATCACGTCTGCGACGGTCTTGGCCATCAAAATCTCCTATTGGGCATTGGTTGAGGTTTTCTACTGAAACAATATCGCAGTTTTTGTGCCATGGCTCACTGGAACCGGCGGCCATCTGCCTAGCCCCCTATTTTGCCCTGTGTTTGGCCTGTTTTGGCGCTGGCACCATGAAGCAGCGCGTCGGGAGCATGCACAACTTAGCACCAAAAAAGTGCCAATACCCAATATCGCACCTAAATGAGGGACTATTCGCGCACCAATTCAGGGCCAAGAACCGCGTTAAATGAGGCCAGCCCGTTTAGAAGCTCAGCATAGGCCGCCGACACCGCATCGCCCTCGCCCTTGACGCCGAGTTCGATATGCCGGCCATGAACCGGGTGGTCCACGCTCGGCAAACTGAACACCTTGATGCCGGCGAAGCGGCTCTCGATTTCCTCCATCAACGGGGTCAGCGTCGCCTCCATCGCTCCGAAAACGATGACCGATTTCTCGACCCATTGCCCGCGCCGGAACAGGTGGGCATAGTAGGTGTCGAGCACCCAGTCCACCATCGGCCAGGCCATGACAGGAAAGCCCGGAACAAAATGCACCGCAGCGCCCATGGCAGCGTCCCCCCGCAGCGGGCTGCAACTGAAGCCCGGTATCTTGTTGTAGGGGTTGGGAATAATCTGTGCGCCGATGGGGAAGCTGCCCATGTTGAGCCGATGCAGGTTGTCGGACCGCTCGGGCTCGAATGCTGTTCCCTGCTCGCGTGCCATATCGGCCATGCGCTGCAGGATCAGCTCCTTCGCCTGCGGGTGCAAGGCGAGTGCCACGCCAAGCGCGCGCGCCGCGCACTGTCGGGTATGGTCGTCCGGCGTTGCGCCGATGCCGCCACAGGAAAAAACCACATCACCCGAAGCGAAAGCGCGCGCCAGCGCCGATGTGATGCGCCGCGGCGAATCGCCCACATAGTCGGCGTACGCCAGTTGCAGGCCGCGCGCGTTCAGCCGCTCAATGACGGCCGCCAGATGCTTGTCGGCGCGCTTGCCCGACATGATCTCGTCGCCGATGATGATCAGGCCAAAGTCGTGCGCCGCGGCGGTGCTCGGCGCGGCAGGGGGCGTGTCGGAAATGTGCATACCGCAATGCTACCGCGCCGGCAAGCGCGAACCCCGGGGCCATCTCAGCCGCCCACCGCCTGGAGATCGTCCCGGCTCAGCCAGCGCCACTGGCCTGGCGCTAGGTCTTGCGGGAGTTCCAGCGCACCGATGCGCGAACGATGCAGGCGCTCGACACGGTTGCCCACCGCAGCCAGCATGCGCTTGACCTGGTGGTACTTGCCTTCTGTGAGCGTCAGGCTGAGCTGATGACTTTGTAGCGCCTCGCATGCGGCAGCACGGACCGGCTTGGGGTCGTCGTCCAGCACAACGCCTTCGAGCAGCCGCCGCAACTGGGTTGCGTCTGTCGGGTGCTTGAGCGTCACCTGATACACCTTGGGAACATGATGGCGCGGCGAACTCATGCGGTGGATGAACTTGCCGTCGTCGGTCAGCAGCAGCAGGCCCGTGGTGTCCTGATCGAGTCGGCCGACCGCCTGAACACCTTGCACCGCCGACTTTTGCGGCCGGCTGCGCAGGGGCGACGGGAGCAGGGTGTAGATGCTCGGGTAGGTAGAGGGCTTTTGCGAGCACTCTGTACCTGCCGGCTTGTGCAGCATCAGGTACGCTCTTTCCTGGTAGGGCCAGTCGACACCCTGAACCCGAAAGCGCAGCCCGTTCTGCGCCCATGCACTGGCAGCGTCGATGCACATCACAGCCCCCGCGGCGACGCCGGGGTCGTATATCTGCACCAGTCCCTGCTGGATAAGTCCGGCGCACACCCGCCGGGTACCGAAGCCCTGGGAATACAGGATGTCCTGCAGTTGCATGGGCCGAAGTCGGTGCCCTCAACCCGGCCCGACGCGCGCGCAGCCCGGGTCGAAGAGTGTGATCAGGCCTTCTTGGCCCAGGCGCTGCACCAACCCTTGGCTGCGACCTGCTTGCCCGCGAACAACGGGCAGGCGCCGGCTGCATCGCCAGTCTTGCCCTGGTACAAGGTGCAGTTGCTGCATGCCTGGGCAGCCGCGTGCTTGGGGAATTTGGCGCCGTCCACCTTGGCGGTGTCCGCCTTGTAGCCAAGCGCCGCTGCCGTCGCATCCTTTTCGTCGACCATGGCAGTCTGGGCCAAGGCCTGTCCCGATACCAGCGCGCCGCTGACCAGACTAAGTTGCACAAAAAATTCGCGACGATTGCTCATGGGATTGTTCCAAATGGGTTGAAGTTCGCAGCACGGCAAAATGACCGGCGTGCGCAGAGCCAAATTCTATCCATCTAAATGCCCCCATCCGGGGCAGGCAATAGCGCAGGCAATAGCGCAGGCAACAAGCCGAATCTTGCTAAGATGGCCATCCGCATTTCGCGCCACATCGCAGGCGCTGGCAACTGCGGCCGGGCGATGCCAGGCCGCCATTTACTGGAGTCAAGCCATGCGCGCATGGATGGTAGGGGCCCTGGGAGCCCTTTTGGCGGGTTCGTGCCTGGCCATAGAAGAGCCCCGATTCGAGTTACTGTCCAAGGACGGCGCCTACGAATTGCGTCGCTATGCAGCATTCATCGTCGCCGAAACGATGGTCGAAGGCGATATGGACGCGGCGTCGAATCAAGGCTTCAGACTGATCGCCGACTTCATCTTCGGCAACAACCAGACAGCCGGCGGCGCCAAGGCGCCCGACAAGATCGCGATGACCGCTCCGGTGACGGTGGAGCCAGCAGCGAAGTCGGAAAAAATTTCCATGACCGCGCCGGTGACCGTGGAGGCCGAGGGCAACGCCACCGAGCGCATGGCAAACGCCCGTCGATGGCGCGTGCATTTCGTCATGCCCAGCCAGTACACGCTGAGCACCCTGCCAAAGCCCAACAACAGCGCGGTGTCCATACGGGAGGTACCGGCCAGGACTTTTGCGGTGCTGGTTTACTCGGGCTTCAACACCGAGTCACGGGTGCAACAGCGTGTCGACGAACTCACCGCCTGGACACAGGCGCGCAACTTGCAGCCGCTTGGCGCTGCGCAACTGGCGCGTTACGACCCGCCGTGGACACTGCCGATGTGGCGGCGTAACGAAATCATGATCGAGGTAAGGCAACCCTGAACCGCGATCAGCTTGCGCGGGCCAGCGGCAGATTGAGAAGCAGGTTCTGCGGCTTTAGCCTAAGCACCTGCTCGGCATTCATCGCCAAGCCCAGATAGACCGGCCGACCGGCGACATCGGCGCGCATTTCCCGAGTGTCTTCAAAGTCAAGCTGAAAAAGGCTGATCAACCGATCCATCCGGGCTGGCTCCACCGCCTCTTCCCGGTACAACGCGTTGAGGATCGCGCTGGACTCCGGCTCCAGGCCGATGTGCCAGCGCCAGCTTGGGTCATCGATGCGCTGGCGCGGTCCGATGCGCACAGCAACCCCCAGCAGGTGCGCTACCCAGCGTTCAAGCACCTGGGCCAGCGCGCGCGGCCCGGATTGGGTCTTCGCGAGCGCCACGCTCAGCCCGTGCGCCAGTTCCATGCGGGTTTCGTGGCCAAGGTCCAGCACATGGGCATGGCGTTCGCTCGATTGCCAGTACTGCGCCGCGTTGTCGGCGCCCAGCACCTGCATGTCGACCTGACGCAACGGCGCTCCGCCTTCGCGCAGCAGCCGGCCGATGTCGCCCATTCCAGCGGTTTCGCTGAGCATGTCCAGACGCTCGCGGTCGCCGGCCATCGGCCGACCCTCCTGCACGCTCACCCGTTGCGAGCGGAAAAGCAGTTCGCCAGCGCGGGCCTGCCAGGCGTCGGTGCAGTCGTCAAGCAAGTTGCGAACGATGGCCTGCACCAGCAGGTCGATAAACAACGGCGGCGTGCGGCCGACGCCTTGTCGCATCAACCCAAGGTAGCAGGCCTCGAGCGTACCGGCCGCCAGCAAGGCATCGCGAAAGTCTAGGAACACCCGGTAGTTGTCGCGCGCGTCGGCATCCTGCAAAAGGCCGATGGCATCGCCATCCACCCGGTGCTGCGGATCGTCCATCAGGCGGGAATGCAGTGCTATTTCCGCCGCGCAGGAGTCTTCCTGCATGGCCAGTTCGGGCCGTGCCAGAAATAAGCGCAGATAGTCCGGCGTGACCGAAAGCCAGCCGCGGCTATTGCGAACGAGACGGTCAAATCCGCAGGATGGCCAGAAATTGTTCATGGTGATTGCCGGACCCAGGGGCCCGCGAAGGCGCCCGCACTACCGGCTCGCCAGCACCGGATTATGCGGCCCGGCCAGGCGGTGACGAACGGGGCCCGGCGCCTTGCTCAGGTGCTGTGAGCCGGGGCGTGCGCTGGCTCTTGCTGCAACCAGGCTACCAGCGCGCCGGCAACGGCCTCGGGCTGCTCCATCGTCACCATATGGCCGGCGCCTTCGACCACGCAGACCGCCGGCCGAGCAGGCAGCAAGTCCGCTATCTCCTGGTGCTGTGACACCGGCGACCACGCGTCCTCGCGCCCACACAGGACCAGCGCGGGAACGCGTACCGTGCGCAGCACCGGCGTCGCGTCCTCGCGCTGGAGCAGGGCACGGACCTGGACGGCAAATACGGCGGCGCTCTTGCGTGCGAACATGTCGACGATCTGTCCGATCAGTTGCGCGTCGGGCAGCCGCGCGGGTGCCACCATGCCCTCGACCCATTGCGCAGCCATGGCACGAACACCCTGGCTTTGTGCGAGTTCGAGCAGCGCGTATCGCTTGTGCTCCTCCGCTTGCCCCGCCGCCCCGATTGGCCTGGCGCGATAGCCGGTGTCCATCAATGCAAGCCGGCTGACGCGATGGGGTGCACGGCGCAGCACTTCCATCGCCACGCGCCCGCCCATCGAGTGACCGGCAAGCGCAAAGCGCTCGGGCGCATCGCGCAGCAAGGTGGCGGCCATTTGCTCCAGACTGTCAGCGTCCCCATGGTCGACGATCCGGCAAACGGCGTGCTGCTGCAGTGTCGCGAGCATCGGCTGCCAGACCGCGAAATCGCACATCAGGCCGGGGACCAACAGCAACTGCTGGGCGAAACCACCCGAAAAATGGCTTGAAACCATCATGAATCCTCGGCTTCACTTACAAAAATAGCGCGTCGTTCCCTGATCTGCCGTTGATACCCCACTGGCGCGATCACCCGAAAAACAAATCAGCCCCACCCGCGCGAAGGTACTCCATCACTATCGGAGGACGGAAGCTTGCTGGCAATTGACTGTTTACGGAAAACTTCTTAGGCGCTCCGAATCGCCCTTTCCAGCACCGATGACGAACTCGTCAGACCATCCTCAGACGGCGTCGGTAGTGGACCCTTTTTCGAAGGCGGCGTGCTCGTCGGCCGAGAAGATGGGCAACTGAACCAACAAGAGTTGATTGGGCTCGACGCCGGAAAACGCATGGGGGCCTTCTCCGGTCTCGATGCCAAATGCAGTATGTTGAGAGTGAAGTTTTTCCTGGTGCGAGACCGATCCATCGACCACAAACAGCACCTGTGGCGCCGGGTACCTACTTAGCTGAAATATTGCGCCGGGTTCAATCCGAATACAGGAAATCGTCACCTGCCGCTCGGTAAAAACGCCGATTACTTTCTTGGAAACGCCAGACTGATGCTCATCACGGACCCACTGAAATGCGGCCGGATCCATGACCACCT
>CAISIP010000113.1 GCA_903885415.1 uncultured beta proteobacterium | reverse complement strand
TTCCTGGATCGGCGTCTTCTTCAGGTCAACCAGCAGGACGTTGTCACGATTGAAGGTTTCGAAGTAGCCGCTGTCGACGCAGATGCGCTTGGTTCCCAGCGGATGGTCGTTGGGACAGAGCGACTCGGCCACCGCGGGGTCGCGGACGATCGAGCGTATCTTGGCCCGCACAAAATCGGCGATGCTGTCGTTCGAGCGCTGGTTCACCATCAGGTCGCTGTAGGCGTGGACGAAATTCACACCGCCCTTATTCCAGCGCCGCTCGAATTCGCCGCTTCGTTCGGTCTCGGTAGCTTGCCAGGCCGCCTTGTCGCTGAATTCGTACAGCGTTCCGAGTTCGCGCGCGCGTAGCCGGTGCATTCGGTAGTCGCGCTTCCAGGCCTGCTGGTCGCCGTCTTGCAGCGGCGCGTTCCAGGCCGGTATCGAAAAGTTGGCGGTGCGCTGGAATACCGTGAGCCGCGCGGCCCGGCGCGCGATCGCCGGTATGGCCTGTATGCCCGACGAACCGGTGCCGATGATGCCCACCCGCTGGCCGCGCAGGTCGACACCCTGGTGCGGCCAGGCGCCAGTGTGGTGAACCTTGCCGCAAAAATTGCCGATGCCGTCTATGTCGGGCAGTCGCGGCAGCGACAGCGCGCCGCTGGCCATGACGCAGAACTGGGCGCTGATTTCCAGGCCGTTGTCGGTGCGCAGTTGCCACCGGCCATGCGCTTGCAGGTAGTGGGCCGACACCACGCGCGCGTTGAACTCGATGTCCCGGCGCAGGTCGAAGCGGTCGGCGACATGCTCCAGGTAGCGCAGGATTTCCGGCTGCGCGGCGTACTTCTCGCTCCACACCCATTCCTGCTCGAGCTCGGGAGAAAAAGAATAGGAGTACTGCAGGCTTTCCACATCGCATCGCGCGCCCGGGTATCGGTTCCAGGTCCAGACGCCGCCGACTCCAGCAGCCGCTTCGATGACCCGGGCCGAAAGGCCCATCGAACGCAGTCGGTGCAGCATGTGCAGGCCGGCAAAGCCGGCGCCGACGATGGCGACGTCGCAGTGGTGGGTGTCGGGAAGCGATGGCATGGCGATGCGGGGCGGGTCCCCTGGCTGCTAGGGCAAGCGCTTCTCGTGATCGGCGGTTTCAAGCATGAAGGGCGCTGCCACAGCGGCGTTGATCTTGCAGTCGATCAGGATCGGCCCCTGCGGGTTGGACAGCATGGGCGCGAGCGCGCGCAACTCGCTCAGGGTGCGCGCCGTCGCCGTCTCGAAGCCGAACCCCGCTGCGATCGGCGCAAAGTCGATGTCGGAAAACACGGCAGCGGCCACCGGCATGTTGCGCATCTTCAGGTAATGCAGTTCGGCGCCATAGGCGGCGTCGTTGAGGACGATGATCACCAGCGCGATGCCTTCGCGCGCGACGGTTTCAAGCTCGCTCATCGTCATCAGAAAGCCGCCGTCGCCTACGAACAGCACGGTGCTGCGCTCGGGAGTGGCGCAGGCAATGCCCATGGCGGTGCCAAAGCCCATTCCGACCGACGCGAAGTCCGCCGTGTTCTTGTTGTGCTCGGGCCCGAGTCCCGATATGTAGGGCATGACCTGCAGAAAATTGCCTGCGTCGTAGACCGCGTTGCGGCTTGCTGGCAGCATGCGGTCGAGTTCGAGCGCGACACTGCGGGGGTCCATCGTGCGATCGGTGTTAGCAGCCTGGAACTCCGCCGCCATGTCGACTCGGGTCAGCCGCTCACGGGTATCGGCGGTGTAGAAGGCCTTGTCCGAATCGGCGCGCGCTGGCAGCGCGGCGCACAGCTGTTCGGCGGCTTCGCGCGCGTCGGCGATCAGGCTCAGGTCGGCGTGGTACCAACGGCCAATCTTGGCGTGGGACAGGTCGACCTGTATCAGCGCAGCGTCCGTGGGCAGCGAAGTTCCGTAGCTAGTGGTCTTTTGGTTGAGGCCGGCGCCGAACACTATGACGCAGTCCGCCTGGTCGATCAGCCGTCTGGCGGTGGTGTGCGAGTAGGAACCCACGACGCCCAGGTTGTAGGCGTTGCCGTGAAACATGTCCTTGGCTTTGAGGCTGGTGGCGAGCACCGCGCCGATCTTGTCGGCCAGTGCTTCTAGCGCCTTGCGCGCGCCGGCGCGGTGCGCCCCCAGGCCGGCGACGATCAACGGTCGGCGGCTGTGGGCTAGCAGCGCAACCGCCGCACCGATGGCCGCGGGGCGAGCCGCAATGCGCTGGGGGTTGGCGGTGGGGGCCGGGGCGGGGATACCCATGGCGCCGGGGTAAGCGATGGATTGGAACTGCACATTCATCGGCAGCAGCAGCGCCACGCAGCCGCCTTGACCGGTCGCCTGCACTGCATGGGCCAGCGTCGCGCGCGCGCTGCCGGCGTCGTTGGCGACATAGGTTTTGATGCCCATAGCCTCCAGCACGCCGGTGGCGTTGAATTCTTTGGCGTCGGGCTCGGCGGCGCCGTTGGCCTGGTGCGCCACCGAACTGGCGCCAAACACCAGCAGCACCCTGGAGCCGGTACGCTGCGCGTAGGCGCAGCCATGCAGCGCGTTGGCGGTTGCCGGACCGCGGCCGATGATGGCGACACCGAGCCTTCCGGTGGCGCTCGCATAGCCCTCCGCCATGGCCACCGCGCTGTTCTCGTGGCGGGTTGCATGAAATCGTACGCCGATGGCGTCGAGCGTGGTGACGAACAGCGCCGTGTCGTCGCTCATCAGCCCGAATACCGATTCAATGCCGCGGCTCTTGATGTCGAGCGCGAGCGCTTCGTACACCGGAAGCTCGCGCTCGGCAAAGGGCTGGTCTGCGTCGAAGGTTCGGGTTGGGTTCATGGGGTTGCTGGTGGTGGGACGGGTTCGCAATAGTGAGCGCCGGGTACGGGCTTTCCCGCGCAGGCGTGGTCGGTTCGCTGCGCGCCAGCGCTTGGGTCGACTCGCTAGTGGGCGCCGGTGCTTTCGGTTCCCAGGTAGGCGGCGATCACCGCTTCGTTCGCCTGCACTTCATGCGGCGTTCCTTCGGCAATCTTGCGCCCGAAGTCCAGCACGACGATCTTGTCCGAAATGTCCATGATCACCGGTATGTCGTGCTCGACGATCAGGAAGCTCATGCCAAATTCCGCGCGCACGCGCTGGATCAGCGCCGTCATCGCTGCCTTTTCGGTCGTGCTCATTCCCGCCATTGGCTCGTCGAGCAGCACCAGTCGCGCCTTTTGCATCAGCGCCCGGGCAAACTCGACCTGTTTCTGTTTTCCGTACGGCATCTCGCCGGGAAGCAGGCCGGCAGTCTCCGGCATGCCCAGAAACTCCAGTACCTCGGTCGCTGCGGCGACCGCAGCGCGCTGCTCGGCACGCGCGCGTGGTGTCAGGAATGCACCCTGCAGCAGGCCGGAACTGCCCTGGCGGTAGGCGCCGACCAGCAGGTTGTCCATCACGCTCAGGCCGGCGAACAGCGCGAGATTCTGGAAGGTGCGCGCGATGCCATGGCCCGACACCCGATGCGCAGCCTGGCCGGTGATGTCCTCGCCCTCGAATGCGACCCTCCCGCCAGTGGGCGTGTACATGCCAGTGACACAGTTGAACAGCGTCGTCTTGCCTGCCCCATTGGGGCCGATCAGCGAGGTGATCGAGCCCTTCTCCATGCTGAATGAAACCTGGTCGAGCGCGGTCAGCCCCTGAAAGCGCATCTGCAGCGCCGCAATTTCGAGCATGGCGGTCATGTGGGCGCTCCTGGCGCAACGGCGCTGCCGCGCTGGGCGCCGAGGTAGGACTCCTTCATCCTTTCGCTTGCTGCCACTTCCGCCGCCGACCCCGACAGAACGATCCGTCCGCGGTCGAGTATGTAAGCGCTTTCGGCGAACTCGAGCGCGAGCCGCGCGTTTTGTTCGACGATCAGCATCGATGTTCCCAGCGTGTCGCCGACGACGCGCAACTGTTTATAGATGGCTTGAACGATCAGCGGAGCGAGCCCCAGCGAAAGTTCATCGACCAGCAGCAGCGTCGGGCTGGCGACCAGCGCACGGCCCAGCGCGAGCATCTGCTGCTCGCCGCCGGACAGCCAGCCTGCGGCCTGGGTGCGTCGCTCCAGCAGCCGAGGGAACAACTGGTAGACCGCCTCCATGCGTTCGCCCACGGCAGCCCGCGGCAGGATGGCAGCGCCCACGCGCAGGTTGTCCTCGACGCTGAGCTGTTTAAATACCAGGCGGCCTTCGGGAACCTGCCCCATACCCAGGCGGACCAGCCGATGCGGTGGCATGCCCAGGATCGCTTGGCCGGCCAGGCGGACGCTGCCAGCGGCAACATGGCCGTGGTGCAGCGACAGCAAGCCGCTGACCGCGCGTATCAGGGTGGTCTTTCCCGCGCCGTTGGCGCCAAGCAGGGCGACGATGCCGCCCTTGGCTACTTTCAAGCTGATATCTTCCAGCGCCAAGCCCTTGCGGGCGTAGCCGACCGACAGCCCTTCGACCTCGAGCATGTTCATCGGCGCCCCCGCCAGGTGGCTAGCCGGTTGCGCAGCTGGCGGCCCATGCCGGCCACACCGCCGGGCGCGAAGATCAGCAGCAGGATCACCAGCATGCCGAAGATCAGTTGCACCAGTTGGGCTTTGTGTTCGACCAGCACAAGGCGCACAAAGCCCGTCGAGTCGCTGGCCTGCGACGCGAAGCCGGTGATGATCGACGGCAGCAGCAACCACAACGCTGCGCCGACCAGCGAACCCGGCAGCGAGCCCATGCCGCCGATGATGATCATGGCGATGAACTGGATCGCGAAGTTGATGTTGAACGCCTCGGAGTTCAGGTTGGTGAGATAGTAGGCGTAAAGCGCACCCGCCACGCCGGCGATAGCCGAGCTCAGCACGAAGGCCTTCAGGCGCAAAATGCGCACGTCGACCCCCACCGAGGTGGTCGCCAGTTCATGGTCGCGCATGGCCATCATCACCCGACCCTCGCGCGTGCGCAGGCTGTTTTGAAGGCCCCAGTACACCAGCGCGACCACAGGTAACAGGAAGAAATACCAGCGCATTGGCGTGTTTAACTCGAGGGGGCCAAATGCCGCCGTTTTGTAGGGAACGCCCACTACGTCAAAGGCCTTGAACTGGTATTCCATGAACGCGAACGCGACGATGTAGTGCATCGCAAAGGTCGACAGCACGAAGTACAGGCCGCGTACCCGCAACGACGGTAGCCCGGCCAGCAGCCCGGCGATGGCGCCGGCCGCGCCAGCCGACACCAGCACCAGCGGAAAGGGCCAGCCCAACTGCGAGCCGGTCATTGCGGCGGTCATGGCGCCGACGGCGTAGAAGCCGGCATGCCCGATGGAAATAAGGCCGGCGCAACCGGTCAGGTAGTTGAGCGAAAGCGCACCCAGCATGGCAATCAGCATCAGGTTGATCTGCGACAGCCCGAGATTGAGCAACTGCATATTGCTCAGGCGAACGCCCAGGATAGTGCGCTCCGTCAGCAGCACCGGCAGGT
>CAISIP010000112.1 GCA_903885415.1 uncultured beta proteobacterium | reverse complement strand
TCTTGCCGAAGATTTCCTTGAGCTTGGCGTCCGCGTCGATCATGCGCTTGTTGGCCTGATTCTGCAGCTTGTTCTTCTTGATGTAGGTCCACAGTTTGCTGACCACTTCGGTACGCGGAAGCGGGGTTGCACCCACGACTGCGGCCAGCGCAGCGCTTGGCATCAACGCCTTCATGAACGCCGCGTTGACAGCGCGCTTTTTCGCGGGAGCGGCCTTTTTGGCGGGCGCTGCTTTTTTAGCAGGCGCTGCCTTCTTTGCCGGTGCAGCCTTCTTGGCGGCTACTTTCTTTGCCGGGGCTGCTTTCTTTGCGGGTGCAGCCTTCTTGGCGGGGGCCTTTTTGGCCGGGGCTTTTTTTGCAGTTGCCATGATTGAATTGTCCTTCTAGAAGTGGATTAATCACCGGGGAAGAACTGCTTCTCCTCCGGCACCGCCGATGCTAATGGAGAAAAATCATGTTTCCAAGCTAAAACACATGTTTTTCACTCTGACATGTTGTTTTTTTTGCGGCGCAAGTTGCTGAATTTCCCTCTGGTGGACGCCCCCGACACGCCGACCCAAGGGGTTTGTGCTCATTGCGCGGGCTTCAAAGTGTGTCTGGCGACATCGTCGGCGGCGCGCGTTGGCGTGCCTTGCGCGCCGACCGCGCCCTCGTCGAATGCAGTAAGGGCCGCGGCGAAACCCGCCGGGCGCCTCAGGCTTTGCCCTGGTGGTTCCAGGTCAGGACGATGCCGGCCAAGGCGATGGCGAATGCGATTAGTTGCAGCCCGCTCAGACTCTCGCCCAGAACCAGTACCCCGACCAGCACCGCCGAGATCGGCAGCATCACGGTGAAAATGCCGCTGTGCGCCACCGGCAAGCGGCTCGCGCCGGTCATCCACAACCATACCGTTCCCACGCTGGCGGCCAGCGCGTAGAAGACCAGCAGGGTCCAGGTAGCCAGCGCCACGGCACCGAAGTCGAACTGCAGTGCCAAATACAGGCCCAACGGCGTCATCAGCGCAAAGCCCCACAGGTTGATCAGCGCGCTGATGCGTTTGGGCCCCAGCGATCCGGTGAGCTTCTTGCCGATGACCGTGTACGCGGCTTCGCATAGCACGGCGCCAAACAGCAGCAGGTTGCCCAGCCACAGATTGGCGCCGGCCGTGACGCCGGTGTCAGACGCCGGCTCGGCGTGGCTAAAGGCCAGAATCGCCTGCCCGAGCACCGCGCAGCTGGCGGCCGCCCACACGCGCGGCGCGACGCGTTCGCCCAGCATGGCCCAGCCCATCAGGGCGATGACTGCCGGTATGCTGGCCATGACCACGCCGGCCGATACCGCGTTGCTCAGGCTAATGCCATAGAGCATGCAGATCGAGAACAGGAAGTTGCCGAAAAAGGATTCGAGGAACAGCAGCCGCCGGGTCTGCGGCGTCATCGGCGCCTCGGCTGCAGGTTTCTTCAGCCACGGCAGCATCGCCAGCGCGGCGATGCCGAAGCGAAGCCAGCCCAGCAGCAGCACCGGGAATGCGGCTACCAGCGGCTTGGACAGCGCGACATAGCTGCCCACCAGCGACATGCTCAGCGCAAGGCAGGCGTAGGCGACCAGTCGGTTGGCGGATGGGTTCATGCAAGATACGGTTATGGTGTACGCCGTGGGCTGCGAAGACCCGATTGTTTCCATCGCATTGGTTTGGCGGCGCAGGTCACGATGCTGGTCGAGGTGCCGACCTGCCATTGCGTATGCCAAGGATCGTATGATTATCGCGCCGCTGCTGGCCACGGCGCATGCGCAGATCGACGAGATGCCGGTGCTGACTGGCTTATGCCTTGACGCGAACTGGGACGAAGTGCGCCGCCACGGCAGGGTGGCCTGGCCGGCTGCTGCGCCAGATGGCGGGTCGGGGCGTTTAGCATAGGCGCTGGGAATCAGGCCGCAGATTTCGGTAATGCCGGCGCCGCTGAACCGGCTTGGTGGGTGCGTCATTTTTGGGAGCTGCGCATGCGCGCTGTTTGGAGTTTCGGTGTGCTGGGTCGATTGGCAGGGCTTATCCGCGCCGCGGCGATGGGGCTGGCCATGGCGTTGGCTGCGCCAGGGCGACAGCGGGACCATGCCTCTTGCCGGGTACCGGGGTGGCGGTGAGGCCTGCAAGCGCCGGCGGCGAGGGCCCGGCCGCGTTGGCGGCTGCGCCGTTCCTGCAGCTGGTTGCGGTCGTCAAGCAGTTTGGCGAAACCGTAGCCGTCGACGGCGTGAGTCTGGAGGTCCATCGAGGAGACATTTTTGCGCTGCTGGGCCCGTCGGGCTGCGGCAAGTCGACGCTGCTGCGCATGCTCGGCGGCTTCGAGGCGCCGAGCTCGGGCCAGATCCTGCTCGAAGGGCGTGACATCGTTCACCTGCCGCCCAACGAGCGGCCGGTGAATATGATGTTCCAGAGCTACGCGCTATTTCCGCATCTCAGTGTCTGGGACAACGTCGCCTTCGGGCTGCGTCGCGAGCGCCTTGCCGCAGACGAGATCGCCGATCGGGTCGACAAGATGCTGGCCATGGTGCAGTTGCAAGCCTATGCGAAGCGCAAGCCGCACCAGCTCTCGGGAGGACAGCAACAGCGTGTCGCGCTGGCGCGCAGTCTTGTCAAGCGACCCAAGCTGCTGCTACTCGACGAGCCGCTGGGCGCGCTGGACAAGAAGCTGCGCGAGAGAACCCAACTCGAGGTGGTGGAACTGATCCACCAAGTCGGCGTCACCTGTGTGATGGTGACGCACGACCAGGAGGAGGCGATGACGATGGCCAGCCGCATCGGCATCATGAGCAGCAAGGGCCAGATCCTTCAGGTCGGCAGACCAGGCGACATCTACGAGACGCCGAACTGCAGCTATGTCGCGGATTTCATCGGCAGCGTGAACCTGTTCAAGGGCCGTGTGACGGCCGACGAACCCGACCATGTCATTGTCGATACGCCCGAGTGCCGCCACTACATCAGCCACGGCATATCCGGAACCCCTGACATGGCGGTTCTGGTCGCAGTCCGACCCGAAAAGATCGGCATCCAGCAGGCCGCGCCGACGGCTGCCGATTACGACAACCCGGTCGAACTCGGCTTCAATTGCGCACGCGGCAGCATCCACGATCTGGCCTACCTCGGCAGCCAGACCGTCTACCACGTGGCGTTGGCGTGCGGTAGCCTTGTCAAGGTGAGCCGCGCCAACGAAGCGCGCCACGACGCGATGCATCTGGCTGTCGGTGACGCGGTCCATGTCTGGTGGTGGGGCAGCGACCTGGTCGTTTTGACGCATTAGGGCCGCTGGCGATGACCCGAAAGCCGTTTCCATGAACCCGCTGCTGCCAGCGTCCGCAAGCGGCGGATCGCCCACCCGCCAGCGCCTGCTCGACTGGTGCATGGCCCGGCTGGGACGGGGCTTCGTTGTTGGCGTTCCGATGCTGTTCCTGCTGCTGGTGTTCGCGCTTCCCTTTCTGGTGGTGCTCAAGATCAGCGTTTCCGAGATGGACGGCGTGCGCTTTTCTGATCTGCTGAGCTGGCACGAGGGCGTGCTGCAATTCAGGCTGAAGTTCGGCAACTACACAGCCATATTCCTGGACGACGACCTCTACCTGCGCGCGTTCCTGTCGTCGGTGGGCTTCGCCGCGCTGACCACGGCGCTGTGCCTGCTGATTGGCTATCCCTTCGCATATTTTCTAGCGCGTAGCGAACCCGGCATCCGCCCCGGCTTGCTGATGCTGCTGATGCTTCCCTTCTGGACGTCCTTCCTGCTGCGTGTGTACGCATGGAAGATGCTGCTGGCCGACAACGGCGTATTCAACAATATCGCGCTGGCGCTGGGCCTGCTCGAAGAGCCTGTCAAGATGATGAACACCCCTTTCTCGCTCACGCTGGGAATGGTCTATACCTACCTGCCGTTCATGGTGTTGCCGCTGTATTCCAACCTGGTCAAGCTTGACATCCGGCTGCTCGAGGCGGCGCAGGACCTGGGAGCGTCGGCCTGGCAGGCGTTCTGGCGCATCACCGTTCCGCTGTCGCAAAGCGGCATCATCGCGGGAGCGCTGCTGGTGTTCATCCCCTGCGTCGGTGAGTTCGTGATTCCCGAGTTGCTCGGCGGCCCGCAGACGCTGATGATCGGCCGCGTGCTGTGGGACGAGTTTTTCGCCAACAACGACTGGCCGATGGCATCGACCGTGGCCGTGGTGATGGTCCTGTTGATCATCGTTCCGCTGGCGCTGTTCAACAAATACCAGGCTGAAGCTGCGTTGGGCGAGCAAAGATGATCAACCGGGCCGGCCAAATTACCGCGCGCGTCTGGCTATTGGCCAGCTTTGCCTTCCTGTATCTGCCGATCGTCACGCTGATCACCTTGAGTTTCAACGAAAGCCCGCTGGTCACTTCCTGGACCGGTTTTTCGCTCAGGTGGTACGAGGAACTCGCACGCGACGAACAGATCGTCGAGGGCTTCGTGCTCTCTCTCAAGATCGCGCTGCTCACCGCCACCGCCTCGGTCTTGTTGGGCAGCTTCGCCGCCGTGGCCATGACCAGGTTCAAACGTTTTACCGGGCGAACCCTGTTCATTGGCATGGTCAACTCGCCGCTGGTGATGCCCGAGGTGATCATCGGACTGTCCTTGCTGCTGATGCTGGTGTCGGTGCAGCAGGCGACCGGCTACCCGGAGCGTGGGCTGATGACCATCTGGCTGGGACACACCCTGCTGGGAATGGCCTACGCTACGGTCGTCGTTGCCTCGCGTTTGCAGGAAATGAATCCGCAATTGGAGGAGGCCGCGCTGGACCTAGGCGCCAGGCCGTGGCAGGTGTTCTTCCTGATTACCTTGCCGCTGATTTCGCAGGCGTTGCTGTCGGCCTGGCTGCTGACCTTCACGCTGTCGCTCGACGACGTAGTGCTGTCGGCCTTTTTGTCCGGGCCGGGTTCGACTACCTTGCCGATCACCATCTTCAGCCGCGCCCGGCTCGGGCTCAATCCCTCGGTCAATGCCGTGGCGACGCTCACGGTGGTGCTGGTCAGCGCGGGCGTGGTCTGCGCCAGCGTCTGGATGGCCAGACGGCAAAGGCGCATGGCGCAGGAGATGGCGGCGGCGTTTCGCGCAGCGGCCTGAGGCCTGGCAAAACGCGGTTGACGAGGGCGTGCGCGGCCTGGCGCGTCTTGGGTGCCCGATGATTCTGCCGCAGGGCGGGGCGCATTTTCATATTGTAAAATATGAATTGTTGCGTCGCAAAAAAATATCTCAATATGAGATATTAAAATCCATATTGCGAAATTTAAACTGCAACTAATTGATCTTTATAGAAAATATTTTTATCTTGTATAAGACAC
>CAISIP010000111.1 GCA_903885415.1 uncultured beta proteobacterium | reverse complement strand
GCGGGCAACACCAGCACCGGGTTGACATCGAGTTCCAAAAGCGTCGCCTCATGGGTCTGCGCGTACGCGAGCACCGCCAATACCGCATCGATCAGTGCGCTGACATCGCCGGCCGGTCGGCCGCGGTAACCATCGAGCAGCCGGTAGACCTTGAGCGACTGCAGCGCCGCAGTTATTTCCTGGCGTCCTGCCGGCAGCAACAGCGTGGCGCTGTCCCTGAGCAGTTCCACCAGTACGCCGCCGGCACCGAGCGTCAGCGCCAAGCCAAACTGCGAATCGCGGTGGACCCCGACGATGATTTCCGCTACTGCGTCGCAGGCCATCTGTTCGACCAGAAAGCGCTCCGATAGCGAGGCCATCGCCGCCACGGCAGTGCGGACCTGCTGCGCGTCCTGCAGGTTCAGGCGCACGCCGCCGGCCTCGGTCTTGTGCGCCAGCTGCGCGCAGACCGCCTTCACCACCACCGGAAACCCAAGGCGCTCGGCGTAAGCCGCGGCCGCGTCTGCGTCCAGCACAGCGCCCGTTGGAACCGGCAGGCCGAAGGCGGCCAACGCGGACTTCGCGCTAGCCTCGTCGAGCAGTTCCGCGCCGCTACCTCTCAGCGCCCGCAGCGGCGCCAGCGGCCGCGTCGCCGCTACCCGCAGCCGGGCCGCGCCAATGGCGGCGGCATGCGCTATCGCGTCCAGGCATTCGGCGATTCCCTGCATCGGCGCAATGCCGTGGTCCAGCAGCTGGCGCGCTTGCGCTTCGGATAGGCCTTCGGCCAGCGAGGACACGACGCAGGCAGCGCCGCCGCTGTGTCGCTGCGCCGCCACGAACGCGTCGACCGTGGTCTGCCAGGTTGCGGCGTCGCAGCGGTCGGAGCGCGGAAAATCGAGCACCAGCAGGTGCATGTCGAAGCCGCAGTCGAGCAGGCCGCTAAAGCATTCCGTCTGCGCTGCCGCGTCGCCCCAAATGTAGGTGTGGTAATCGAGCGGGTTGCCCACGCTGACCCTGTCACCGAGTACGGCCTGCAGCCGCCGCTGGGCGCTTGCCGGCATATCGGGCATCTGCAGGCCGCGCGGCTGGGCCAGGTCGGCCACCAGCGAGGCCTCGCCGCCCGAACAACTGGCCGAGGTGATGCGTGTTCCCGCCAGCGATCCATGGACATGCAGGAGCTTGAGCGTTTCGATCAAGCCCGAGGGATCGAACACCCTGGCCACCCCGCAGCGCGCAAACAACGCGTCGTACAACCGGTCGGAACCGGCCAGGGAACTGGTGTGACTCATGGTGGTACGCGCGCCCAAAGCGGAACTGCCGGACTTCAGCACCACCAGCGGCACCCCCTGGGCCAGGGCCCTGAGCGCCACCCGCGAGAACGCCGCCACGTCGTCCAGCCCCTCGATGTGCAGGCCGATGGCGGTGACGCGCGCATCTTGCAGCAGCGTATCGACGATCGCGTCCATCGGTTCGCCGGCCTGGTTGCCCACGGTGATCAGGTAAGCCAGCGGCAGGTGGCGCCGCTGCATGGTGAGGTTCAGGCCGATGTTGCCGCTTTGGGTGACGATCGCGACACCGCGTTCCAGCCGCTGCCCGCCGTGCTGGTCGGGCCACAGGGCCACGCCATCGAGGTAATTTAGCAATCCGTAGCAGTTTGGCCCCACCAGTGCCATGCCGGCTGCCGCGCTCACAAGCTGCTGCTGCAGCGCCGCCCCCACGCCCCCGAATTCGGAAAAACCCGAGGCATAGCAGATAGCACCGCCGGCACCCCGCGCCGCCAATTGCGCCACGACGGCGACCGTCGCCTCGCGCGGCACGGCGATGAAACTCGCATCGGGCGCCTGCGGCAGCGCTGCCACGTCGGCAAAACAGGGCAGCCCCTCGACGGTGGCATGCCGCGGATGCACCGGCCAAATCGCACCGGCAAACCCGAGCTTGCGGCACTGGCGCACCACTTCGGCGGCCGCAGCGCCGCCGAACACCGCAATATGGCGCGGCGACAACAGACGTTGCAGGCGCGCGTGCGCCGCCCCACGCATCGCCGATTCCCCGGCGGCAGACGGCGCGTCAACGCCCGCCATGCGCTGGCCCCTAAGCGCCATGTGCCCGCAGCATCGCGCGGGAGATGATGTGGCGCTGGATCTCGCTGGTGCCGTCCCAGATGCGCTCGACCCGCGCGTCGCGCCAGAAGCGTTCGATCGGCAGCGAGGCCATCAGTCCCATGCCGCCGAAGATCTGCAGCGCCTGGTCGGTGATACGCGCCAACGCCTCCGAGGCAAAGAGCTTGGCCATCGCAGCGTCGGAGTCGCTCATGCGGCCCTGGTCGCAGTTCCAGGCGGCGCGCAGCGTCAGAAGCTCCGCGGCCTCGAGTTCGGTGGCCATGTCGGCGAGCTTGAAACCGGTACCCTGGAAACGCCCGATCGGCTGGCCGAACTGCTTGCGCGTGGCGGCCCATGCGGTCGCCATATCGAGCACGCGGCGCCCCCTTCCCACGCTGGTGGCGGCCACGGTCAGCCGGGTCGCGCCGAGCCATTCGCCCATCAGCTCGAAGCCCCTGTGCTCCTGACCCAAGCGTTTCGCGACGGGCACGCGCACGTCGTCAAAAAACAGCTCGCACTGGTGGTAGCCGCGGTTCGATACACAGACCGGCCCGCGCCGGCGTGTCACGCCGGGCGTGTCGAAGTCCACCAGAAAACCGGTGATTTTTTTCTTGGGGCCGGTGCGCGTCTGTTCCACATCGGTGGCGGCGAACAGCACCACATAGTCGGCCATATCGGCATGGCTGATGAAGTGCTTGGCGCCGTTGATGACATAGTCGTCGCCGTCGCGTACCGCACGGGTCTGCATGCTGCGCACATCGGACCCGGCGTTGGGCTCGGTCATGGCCAGGCAATCGTGGCGCTCGCCTCGGATCGTTGGCAGCAGGTACTCGTCGATCTGGCTGCCAGTGCAGCCGCGCAGGATGTTGCTTGGTCGCGCCACCAGCATCTGCAAGGCATAGGATGCGCGGCCAAGCTCACGCTCGAGCAGCGTCACGCCAAAGTTGTCCAGCCCGCCGCCGCCGTGCTGCTCGGGCATGTTGGCTGCAAACAGCCCCACCGCGATCGCCTTGGCCTGGATCTGCCGCGCCAGATCCGGCGGTATCGCGTCGGTCCTCTCAACCAGTTCCTCGTGGGGATACAACTCCTTCTCGGCAAAAGCGCGCGCGGTGTCGACCAGCATGGCCTGTTCCTGGGTGAGCTCGAAATGCATGTGGCGTACCTCAGGTAGCTTGTCTGCGGCGGATGCCGATGGCCGCGCCCGCCTGCGGTGGGCGCGGCAACGCAGCATGCGCTGCCAGCACGGCGTGCACATGGGCATGGATGTCTGCTGGCATGGCGGCGGCGCGTCCGGCGCGCGTATCCACATGCACCAGCATCTGTTCGCCGGTGGCGAGCAGTTCGCCACGGGTTGCGTGGAACATGCTGTGAAAGAGGTGCATGCGCTTGTCGTCGGCGTCGAGCAGCTGCAGGGTCAGGCGCAGCGGCGCATCCTCGGCGGCCTCCTGCAGGTTGTGCAGATGCGTCTGCACCGTGTAGAACGACAGGCCGCGCAGGTCGCGGTAGTGCTCGTCGATACCCAAAAAACGGAAAAAAGCGTCCGCGCTGTCACCGAAGGCGAGCAGGAAACAGGATTCGCTCATGTGGCCGTTGTAGTCGACCCACTCGGGCTGGACCCGCGGCGCGTGCAGGCACAGGGGCGCGGCAATCGCGGCCTGCGGGTTCCAGGGCCAGGCGGGGGTATTTTCCAGCGGCGTGCGCACGCGCAGAGGTCGCAGGAGTTGCGACCGGTCCGGCGGCTGGGCCGGGTTGCTCATCGCGGCGCCGGCAGGCTGATCGAGCGGCCCGCGTATTTCGGTGTGGGAAGCCCCCTGTGCCGCTCGGCCAGCGCCTGCACCCGCGGCAGCACCGAAGGGGCAAACGGCGCCGCGCGCGGCCCCGACATGTCGACGTTGAGCAGCATCTGCTGGTTGGCGGCCAGTGTGTCTTGCGCACCGGCCACATGCAGTGTGTGGTAAATATTGAGCCGCTTGGTGTCCGCGCCCAGGACCTGGGTACGCACCTCGATCGGCGTACCTTCCTTCACCTCAAGCAGGTAGTTGATGTGCGACTCCAGCGTGAATATTGAGTGCCCCGTCGCCTTGCGGCCGGCCTCGTCCAGACCGAAACCTTCTATCAGGCAATCCGTGGCGTTGCTGAATACGATCATGTAATGCGCGTCCCGCAAATGGCCGTTGTAATCCGTCCAGGCGGGCAGCACCGTGCCGCGCCAGGGCGTTAGCAGAGCGGCGGGTTCAGTCATCGAGGGCGATCCCGTGCTTGATCTTGCTGGCCCGCACCGCGGCCTGCACAGCCAACAGGCAGTCGTCGCGATAACGCTCCAGATCGGCGATGCTGTGCTTGCCCAACTGCGCCTGGGTTCCCTCGACCACGCTGTCGATCAGCGCCTCGCTGAGTTCGGGCGCCTCAAGCCGGGTCCAGGGCAGTTTGAGCGCGGGCCCGAACTGCGCCATGAAGTGGCGCATGCCGGCATCGCCGCCGGCCAGGGTATAGGTCAGGAAGCTGCCCATGAAGGACCAGCGCATTCCGGCACCAAAGCGGATCGCATCGTCTATCTCGCCAGTGGTTGCGACGCCATCGTTGACCAGGTGCAGCGACTCGCGCCACATCGCCTCGAGCAACCGGTCGGCAATGAAGCCCGGAACCTCCTTGCGCACATGCAGCGGTCGCATGCCCAGTGCACGGTATACGGCCATCGCCGCCTGCACCGCCTCGGGCGCGGTGGCGGCGCCGCCCACCACCTCGACCAGCGGCAGTAGATAGACCGGATTGAAGGGGTGGCCGACGACACAGCGTTGCGGGTGCCGCGCCTTGGCATAGAAAGCGCTGGGCAGGAGCCCCGAGGTGGAGGAACCGATCAGCACATCCGACCGGGCCGCAGCGCTGATCTTCTCGTGCAAGTCGATCTTGAGCTGCAAGGTCTCGGGCGCACTTTCCTGGATGAAGTCGGCCTGCGCCACGCATTGCTCGACGCTGGCTGCAAAGCGCAGACGGCTTGGCGACGCGCCGGCCACAAGCCCCTGCTGTTCCAGCGCGCCCCAGCAGCGCGCGACGCGCGCGCGCAACTGCGCCTCGGCGCCGGGAGCCGGGTCCCAGGCGACGACGTCCAGGCCGTGCGCCAGCGCGCGTGCAACCCAGCCGCTGCCAATGACGCCGCTGCCCAGCGCAGCGAAGGTCTTGATATCCGAAACAAACTGCATGGAAAACTCCTTGTTCCTGCGGGTTCACACAGAGCGCGGTGGCCGCAGCGGCCGTAGCGGGTATCGGCGCCGCCGTGCCGCAGCTAGTCGCGAGGCCTCAGGCCCATGCGGGCGCGGCCCTGCGCCGGGGTCATCGCCTTGGCACCCATGCAGCCGATCAGCTGGCGAACACGCTCGACCAGCGCGCCGTTGGTC
>CAISIP010000110.1 GCA_903885415.1 uncultured beta proteobacterium | reverse complement strand
TACCCAGCGCGAAGCCGCCCAGCGTCAACTGGTTGGCGCTGATGCCTGCGCGCAGCGCCAGCGCCGCGCCCCGGTCCACCAGCGGCTTGATCAGGGCGGTCGCAGCGCGGTCAAACATCGCTCAGCGCGGCGCGCTCACGCCAGGGGAGCTCGCGCCGGACGCCCGCGTCGCATTCGGCGTCAGCGGCCCGGCGCCCGGCGAGCCGGCCGGCGCCAGCAGCCGCGTCAGGTGCGCCGGGTCGGCCACGTCGGCCTCGTCGTGCGTCACCAGCAGCGCCGGTATCCGGCGCTGGCGCACCAGCGCGAAAACCAGCGCGCGCACCTGCTCGCGCAGGCCGGTGTCGAGCCGGGAAAAGGGTTCGTCGAGCAGCAGCGCCTGCGGCCGCGCCAGCAGCGCACGCATCAGCGCCACCCGCGCGCGCTGCCCGCCCGACAGCGTCGCCGGGTCGGCGTCGGCAAAGCCGTCCATGCCAATGTCCTGCAGCGCCTGCGCCACGCTGGCCAACCGCTGCGCACGCGCGCCCGGCGGCACGGCGAACAGCAGGTTTTCGGCCACGCTCATGTGGGCAAACAGCAGATCGTCCCGAAACAGCATACCGATCCGGCGCTGCGCCGCCGGCAGATGCTCCAACTGCCGGCCCGCCAGCAGCACGCTGCCGTGGAATGCCATTGCCTCGGGCAACGTACCGCACACCGCGGCCAGCAGGCTCGACTTGCCCGAGCCGCTCGCGCCCATCACCGTGTGGACCACGCCCGCAGGAACCCGCAACTCCAGATCGCGCAGCAGCGCCGCGTGCGGGGTCGCCAGGCGGTCTACCCGAAGCAACAGGCTGGGCTTATGCATGGCGGGTTTCATCAAGAGAAAGTGGTCGGCGCATGTGTTCGTTGTTGGGTTTAGGGGGCGTCAGCGCTCGGCTACACTAGCGGGTTATGGAAAGAATTCCGAGGCATATCGCGGTCATCATGGACGGGAACGGCCGTTGGGCCAAGAAGCGGCTGCTGCCCCGTAGTGTCGGGCACATCAAGGGCGCCGCTAATCTCAAAGAGATCGTAAAAGCCTGCTTCTCACGCGGCGTGGAGTGCCTCACGGTGTTTGCCTTCAGCACCGAGAACTGGCGCCGTCCGCCCGATGAAGTGGCGATTCTGTTTGACCTGTTCGTGCGCTACCTGCAGCAGGAAGTGCAGGAGCTAAAAGAAAAGGGCGTGCGCCTGCGAATCATCGGAGACCGCAGCGGCTTTCCCGACGAGTTGCAAAAGCAGATGCAGCTGGCCGAAGCCGCTACCGTGAACAACAGCAAGTTGCACCTGACCGTGGCGGTCAGCTACGGGGGAAAGTGGGACATCATTCAGGCCGTCAAGGGATGGCAGCGCGACAACCCCTACGCGTCGGCTGACGAACTGACCCCTGAGGCACTGGACCCGCACCTCAGCACCGCTGGCCTGCCCCACCCCGACCTGATGATCCGCACCGGCGGCGAGTCTAGGATGAGCAACTTCCTGATATGGCAGTCGGCCTACACAGAACTCTATTTTTCACCCGAGTATTGGCCCGACTTCAGCGCCAAATCGCTGGACGGCGCGATCGAGTGGTACGCAGAACGGGTGCGGCGTTTTGGCAAGACCGACGAACAGGT
>CAISIP010000109.1 GCA_903885415.1 uncultured beta proteobacterium | reverse complement strand
TTTGGTAGGGCTTGACCCGGCTTTGCGGGATGCTGCAATTGGAATGGGGATGAACGCGTCCCAAAGGCTTTGGCGGGTTGAACTCCCAAATGCTTTTCCAGTCATCATGGCGGGCGTGCGAATTGCCGTGGTCATGAACATTGGCATCACCGCCATCGCGGCTTATATTGGCGCAGGTGGCTTGGGAACCTTCATCAGTCGGGGAATCACGCAGACCGATATCCGGCAACTGCTCACGGGTGCGGTGTGCGTAAGCATTCTTGCTCTGTTGTCCGATTACCTGCTGCTCAGGCTCCAGCGCCTTCTGACCCCCCCGGGTCTGAAGCTTTCTGTAAGTTGACATGACGCCAGCGATTCGTCTCCCATGATCATTCTTGAAAATCTTCGCAAGGTTTACGGTGCTGCTGGAACAGTTGCTGCGGTTGATAATGTCAACATGGCGGTTCAGGAGGGGGAGGTTTGTGTCTTGATTGGTCCGTCGGGCTGTGGCAAGACCACGACCATGCGGATGGTCAATCAATTGATTGCACCGACCTCAGGCCGTGTGTTGATAGGGGGACGTGACACTGCCGAAATAGATGTCGTTGCCCTGCGCCGCAGCATAGGCTACGTCATACAGCAAGTGGGCCTATTCCCCAACATGACGGTCGAAGAAAACATTTGTGTGGTCCCCCGGTTGCTCGGCTGGGACATCCCGCGCATGCGCGCCCGGGCAGCCGAGATGCTGGTCATGGTCGGACTGGACCCGGGCGAGTTTTTGCATCGCTTCCCTAGCCAATTGTCGGGAGGGCAGCAGCAGCGGGTGGGTGTCACCCGGGCACTGGCCGCGGATCCGCCCGTGTTGCTGATGGATGAACCGTTTGGCGCGCTTGACCCGATCAATCGCGAGTCGATTCAGGACCAGTTTCTGAAAATGCAGCGAAAGTTGCGCAAGACGGTCTTGTTGGTCAGCCATGATATTGACGAGGCGGTGAAGATGGCAGACCGGATTGCAATTTTTCGCGATGGGCGTCTGGAGCAGATTGGCACTCCTGATCAGGTGCTGACCTATCCGGTCAATGATTTTGTAGCCGGCTTTGTCGGCGCGGATCGGACGCTAAAGCGCTTGCGTCGTATCCGGGTCGAACAAGTGCACACCGGATTGGTTTTTACGGTGGGCAGTACAGTCGATTTGCAGGTGGATGCGGCTCCCGGTAAGATTCACATGGATGACGCCGGCAGGGTGTCGGGAGTCGTCGTTCAGGGCCGCGATATTGGCGTGGCCGTTGTTGGCATGGACTGTGACCTGCGTGTCGTGGTTTCGGAACTGTTGCGACTGGCGGTCCCCTGGCTACCATGCGTCGATGCTGACGGTCGACTGCGAGGCGTGATCAGCCAGTCGGCGATTAGCCGGTATTTGGCCACACCAGCGCTCGAGGGCAGCGTCCGCGCGAATGTGGAGGTAGGCCATGCTGCCAACGCTTAGGCCGCAGCATGCGATTCTGGCTGTCATCGGGCTCGTAGTGGCCACGGCACCGGCAATTGTTCAGGCCACGGGTCTTGCTCAGCAATTGCTTGGCTTTCGTTTGGAGGTGCAGTATTTGCTAGTTCAGCATCTGCGACTGGTTGGCTCTGCAGCATTTTTTTCGATTGCCTTGGGCATCCCCATCGGCGTCTGGCTATCCAGGAAAGGTATGCGCCGCCATGCCGAAGTAATTATGCAAGTGCTCAATATCGGAACAACGGTTCCGACCTTAGCCAAACTAGCGATCGCGATGCTTTTTTTCGGAATCGGAACCGGTTCTGCTGTTATCGGGCTAACGATTGCCATATTGATGCCTATTGCACGCAATACGTGTGCCGGTCTGCTGGCGGTGAACCCGTACCTGCTCGACGCGGCCCGCGGAATGGGCATGCGCGACAGTCAGATTCTGTGGCGGGTCGAGTTTCCTAACGCCCTTAATGTTATTGTCACTGGGGTCCGCATAGCAGTGACCTATGCAACCGGGACAGCCGCACTTGCCTTCCTGATCGGAGGCGGCGGACTGGGTGAATTGATATTCACTGGAATTGACATTAACGAACCCGCCATGATGCTCGCTGGAGCGATCACGACCTGTCTGCTTGCGGTGCTCGTCGATCTGCTCCTGTACCAAATCCAGTACTGGGTGATTCCGCGCGGAGTCAATCCGTATCGACCCCTTCGTTCCTGAGGCCGGGAACTGTCGGTTCATTTTTCTAAAACCTTTAAGGAGATAAGCATGCAACGTAGAACTATTCTTGGTACCGTTTTTCTTGGCGCCACCCTGAGCCTGGCTACGGGTGTTCAGGCGCAGGCGACCATAGTGGTTGGCGGGAAGGCCTTCACCGAGCAGATCCTGATGACCGAGATGACGGTGCAGTTGCTGCAATCCAAGGGCTTCAAACCGGACCGAAAAGCCGGTATGGGAACTGCCGTTCTAAGGGCCGCACAAGAAAACGGGCAGATCGATGTTTACTGGGAATACACGGGAACCTCGCTGGTCACTTTCAACAAGGTTAGCGAAAAGCTCAACGCCGCCGATACCTACAAACGTGTTAAAGAGCTGGATGCGGCGCGGGGCCTTGTCTGGCTAAATCCCTCTGCGGCTAACAATACCTATGCCTTGGCCATGCGCCAAGATGACGCAACCAGTCGTGGTATTGCCAGCATTTCGGACCTGGCAAAGGCGGTGAAAGCGGACGCTAAATTGAGCTTCGCCAGCAATTCTGAATTCTACGCGCGGCCTGACGGACTCAAGCCGCTCCAAGATACCTATGGCTTCGAATTTTCTCGCGATAACGTCAAGCGTATGGATACCGGTCTTACCTACCAGGCCTTGCGCGATCGTCAGGTCGATATATCGTTAGTGTTCGCAACCGATGGGCGCATTCCCGCCTTCAATTTTGTCGTACTGAAGGACGACAAGGGATTCTTTCCTTCGTACGCATTGACGCCGGTAGTGCGAAAAGAAATTCTGGACAAGAACCCGAAGTTGGCCGAGCCACTGAACGCCTTGTCGGCGAAACTCAACGACGCGGTCGTTAGTCGACTCAACGCGTTGATCGATGTCGATAAGAAGGCTGTTGAAGATGTGGCGCGGGCATTCTTGAAAGAACAGGGCTTGTTGTAGCCAGTATCCGCAATGAGTGCACTAATGCCAACAGAGATAGCCAGTGCAACCTATGCGTTCGGTCGCAACCTGAGCTACGCATCGTTGCCAGATGAGGTGCGCTGCCAGGCAGCGCGTTGTCTGGTCGATCTTCTGGGTGTGGCTGCTGCTGGCAGTGGCACAGTGATGGCGCGCATTGCCCGCTCGGTCGCGCTAAGCCAGTTTGGCGCGCTTCCCGGTCAGGGTGCCCGCACTTTTTTTTCGGGCGGTACGGTGTCAGCGGCGGGCGCAGCCATGGCCAACGCGGCGGCGCTGGACAGCTATGACGCGCATGATGGGCATGCCTTGACGAAGGGCCATGTTGGCGCTACCGTGCTGCCTGCCATTTTGGCGGCGGTGGACTGCATGGGCGTTCCTGTTAGTGGTGAAGAGTTCATCACGACCCTGGTGATGGGCTACGAGATGGGCTTGCGCTCAGGAATCGCCCTGCATGCCACTGCATCCGACTACCACAGCTCCGGCGCGTGGGCGGCCATCGCGGCGGCGGCTGTCATGGCTCGGCGCCTGGGACTTTCTGAGTTGCAGTGGCGGGAGGCACTTGGCATTGCCGAGTACCACGGTCCCCGCGGTCCCATGATGCGCTGTATCGACTTCCCTAGCATGGTGAAAGATGGTGCCACTTGGGGCGCGATGACGGGTGTGACGGCTGCTTTGATGGCGCAGCAGGGCTTTACCGGGGCACCGGCCGAGCTTTTGGAGGTTGAACCCATCGATGGCCTTTGGTCTGATCTGGGTACCCGGTGGCGCATGCTTGATCAATACTTCAAACCCTATCCGGTCTGTCGTTGGGCTCAGCCTGCGATTCAGGCCGCACTGGCATTGCGTGCTGAACCCGGCTTTGACGCGACCCTGATAGACCATGTGGAAGTTCTCAGCTTTGCGGAGGCTTGTCGGCTGGGTGCCTCGCCGCCGAAGAATACCGAGCAGGCCCAATACAACTTAGGTTATCCCTTGGCCTGCGCCCTGGTGCTCGGCCGCGTCGGCGCACTGGAAATATCAGAGCAGGCCTGGAGGGACCCCGTTCTTTTGGATGTGATGGCGAAGACACAACTTCGAGAGGACGCCGAGTACAGCCGGCGCTTCCCCGCTGAGCGCTGTGCGACGGTCAAGGTGCGATTGCGCAGCGGCCACACCATGTCTTACACCAGCCAAACAACGCTGGGAGACCCCTCACACCCGCTAGACGATGTGGCTATAAAGGCCAAGGCAATTGACTCTATTGGGACCCGGTGCACTGGGCCGCAGGCAAGTAGGATATTCGAGCAGGCTTGGTATGTGGCTGCTCAGCCCGACGTCCGGCCTTTCCTGAACCTGTTCATGGATGTGCCGGCGGCTGCTTAAGCTGTCAAGCTGGAGCAGACCTTTTAGCCAGATTCCGAATTCGCCATTCGGAATTTCAACTCAGCATCCGGGACCCTTTCGGGTCAAACAAGGGCTCGGATTGCAGCCTTGCGCGCCGCCTTTCCCCCAGGATTTCGATTTCCCAGTTCCCGGCGTCGGCGTCGGTCGCGATGCTGGCGCTGTCAACATAGCCGGTCGCATACGAGCATTCGACATGGTGGCAATAGCCGCCGGACGTTATCCAGCCCACCACCGCGCCGTCCTTCCACACGGCTTCGTCGCCGATTGCGTCTGCATCGTCTGCCTCAACGACAAAGCCCACGCGCTGGCGCTTTGTGGCAGCGTCTCTTTCCGCTGCTGCCGCTGTCCGTCCGATGAAGTCGGTTTTTCCAAGGTCGACGAAGCGCCCAAGCCCCGCTTCGAAAGGGCCATAAATTGGACGGTACTCGCGGGCCCAAGTTCCAAAGCCCTTTTCGCGCGCCAGCGATAGCAGGGCGCGACTGCCAAAAGGGCGCATGCCGTAGGCCTGGCCCGCTTCCCATAGCGCGTTGAAAAGCGCTACCTGCTGCTCCGGCCTGACCCAGATCTCGTAGCCGAGGTCGCCGGTGAAGCTGATCCGACCGACCATGGCCTGCACCCAGCCAACCTCTATCGATGCTCGGAAATCCATAAACCGCATTCCCTGATTCGAAACATCGGAGTCTGTTAAAGCGGCAAGCACATCGCGCGCGCGTGGCCCTGCGATTGACAGTCCGACCAGGTCCATGCCCAGCGCTTTCACCGCGACACTGCCGTCAGTGGGAAGGTGCTGGTCGAACCAGCGCATATGGTATTTTTCAGCAGCGCCGGATCCGAATACATAGAACAAATCATCTGCAGCCTTGGCTACCGTAAAGTCGCCGATCAATTTCCCGCGCCCGTTGAGCATCGGGGCCAGCATCAACCGACCGGTCTTGGGCATCTTGTTAGCCAGCACGCGCGACAACCATGCGTGGGCGCCGGCCCCGCTGACCTGGTACTTCGCAAAACTGGAAATATCAGAAATCCCGACGGCATTTCTCACCGCCTGGCATTCGGCCTTGACGTGGACGAAATCGGCGGAGCGGTGAAACGAAAACTCGTCCTTAACACCTGGTGGCGCAAACCACAGCGGCGACTCCAGGCCCCAGTTGTCTCCCATAACCGCACCCATTGAAAGCCATTGATGGTGCAGTGGAACCGTGCGCAACGGGCGCCCGGCGGGAAGCTCTTCGTTCGGAAATCTTACCCGGAAGCGTCGCCCGTAATTTTCTACTACTTTCGCGCGTGTATAGGCACGCGTAGCCCAGTCGCCGTAGCGCGCGACATCCATAGCCCATACATCGAAACCGGGATCGCCGTCGACCATCCAGTTTGAAAGCGCCAGACCGACGCCCCCGCCCTGGCTGAATCCGGCCATCACACCGCAAGCGACCCAGTAATTACGCAGCCCCTTGATCGGCCCCACCAGCGGGTTTCCATCCGGGGCGAAGGTGAAGGGTCCGTTCACGAGTTGCTTGATGCCGGCCTTTTGAAAGGGCGGAAAGTGGCGGAACCCGACTTCGAGGTTGTCGCTGATGCGGTCCAGCGCGTCGGGTAAAAGCGTCGGCCCGAAGTCCCACGGTGTGTCTTTCGGACTCCACGGCACACCGTTGCGCTCATAGGTTCCGAGCAGCATTCCGTTGCGCTCCTGGCGCATGTAGATTTCGCCGTCAAAGTCGACGACATGCATGACCATCTTTCCCGTGTCCCGATTGATAGCAACCACCTCTGGCATGTCTTCGGTGATCAGGTACTGGTGTTCCATCGCCAGAATGGGGAGTTCTAGGCCGACTAGGCGACCCATCTCGCGGGCCCACAGCCCGCCGCAATTGACAACATGCTCTGCCACCAGGTTGCCTTTGTCGGTGAAGACGTCCCAGTACCCGTCGGCCCTTTGTTGGGTGTCCAGGACCCGCGTGTGCGTGAAGACCTCGGCCCCCGCCTTGCGAGCGGCGCCCGTAAACGCATAGGTGGTGCCATTGGGATCCACGTGGCCTTGGATCGGGTCGTACATTGCGCCGATAAACTGGGACTTGTCCATCAGGGGCAGCATTCGCTCGGCCTCGTCGAGCGATATAAGTTCGGTTTGCATGC
>CAISIP010000108.1 GCA_903885415.1 uncultured beta proteobacterium | reverse complement strand
TTGATCAGCGCGCAACGCGGCAGCACCTTCCAGATGCAGGACATACCGGCCGAAGACAGCGCGACGTACGACATGGTCTGCGCTGCCGACACGGTGGGGGTGTTTCAGATCGAGAGCCGGGCGCAGATGAGCATGCTGCCGCGTTTGCAGCCGCGCTGCTTTTACGACCTGGTGATCCAGGTGGCGATCGTGCGTCCGGGGCCGATCCAGGGCGGCATGGTCCACCCCTACCTGCAGCGCCGCCAGGGCCTGGTGCCGGTGGACTACCCCGGCGAGGGTCTGCGTGCAGCGCTCGAGCGCACGCTGGGGGTACCGATCTTTCAGGAGCAGGTGATGCAGATCGCGATGCTCGCTGCCGGTTTTTCCGCCGGCGAGTCCGACAGTCTGCGCCGCTCGATGGCGGCCTGGAAGCGCAAGGGCGGTGTCCACCAATTTTATGACCGCATGGTGGGCGGCATGATGGCCAACGGTTACACCGAGGAATTCGCGCAGGGCATCTTCAAGCAGATCGAGGGCTTTGGCGAATACGGTTTTCCCGAGAGCCATGCCGCCAGTTTTGCGCTGCTGGTTTATGTGAGTTGCTGGCTCAAGCGTCACGAGCCCGCCTGCTTTCTCGCCGCCATGCTCAACAGCCAGCCGCTGGGCTTTTACAGCCCATCGCAGTTGGTGCAGGACGCGCAGCGCCATGGTGTCGAGGTGCGTCCGGTGGATGTGATGCACAGCGACTGGGACTGCACGCTGGAAGCCGGCCAAGCAGCCTGCGCGCAGGCCCAGGCTCCCGTGCGCCTGGGCCTGCGCATGGTCGGTGGCCTGAGCGGCGGCGCCGCGCAACGCATCGCCGCCGCGCGCGTCGACTCTCCCTTCACCAGCACCGAAGACCTGGCCCTGCGCGCCGAACTCGACGCGGGCGAACTCAAGGCGCTGGCCGGCGCCGACGCGCTCATCAGCCTGTCGGGCCACCGCCGCCAGCAGGTGTGGGACGCCTCGGCCCTGAAGCTGGCCCCACCCCTGCTCAAGGCCGCGCCGGTAGAGGAGGACTGGCTGGAGTTGCCCGCTGCCAGCGAGGGTGCCGAGGTGGTGTTCGACTACGCGGCCACCGGCCTGACCCTGCGCAGCCACCCACTGGCCCTGCTGCGCGAACAGTTGCGGCCCATGCGGCTGCAAACAGCCGACCAGTTGCGCGAGCAACCCGACGGCCGTCTGGTGCGCGCCTGCGGCCTGGTGGTGATGCGCCAGCAGCCGCAAACCGCCAAGGGCGTGGTGTTTGTCACGCTGGAAGACGAGACCGGCAGCGTCAACGTGATCGTGTGGAAGAGCTTGCGCGAGAAACAACGCAGCGAGCTGCTGCACTCACGGCTGATGGCGGTCTACGGCGTTTGGCAGCGCGATGTGGCAAGCGGGGGCGAGGTGCGCCACCTGATCGCCAAGCGGCTGGTCAATTTGACACCGCTGCTGGGTGGGTTGGCTACCCACAGCCGGGAGTTTCATTGAGGGCTTCGGCCGGCCGGCAAGGC
>CAISIP010000107.1 GCA_903885415.1 uncultured beta proteobacterium | reverse complement strand
GCCCGCCGCATACGCCACCAGCAAGGCCGGCACGATGAAGTACCGCCCCTGCACGCCCTGCACCAGGGCCGCCGGGTGCGGTGTCCAGGTCACCAGCAACGCCAAAAATACCAGGGCCGCGCTGGCCAGCGCGAGCGCTAGCAGCAGCAGCCGCGCGCTCCAGTCGCGGCGCAGCGACTGCAACGAGAAGGATGCCAGCGCGCTCAGACCCAGGCCGCTCCACAGCGTCGGGTAGGCATAGGCGGGCAGGCGCGTGTCGAGCCAGCCCAGGATGCCGATGAAGGACTGCTGGTAGAAGGTCGACAGTTCGCGGTCGGCCAGCGAGGCCATCACCAGCCTGCCATAAGCCAGCGGGTCCGCCGCGTAATGCGCCAGCAGCTGCGCCGTCGTGTGCGCGCGAAGGACCCGGGTGTCGCTGCTGCTGTGCAGCGCGAACAGCGTCCACGCCAGCGCGCCGGTCGCAGTCGCCAGGCCGAGCCAGAAGTCGCGCGGCGAGCGCCGCCGCCAGCAAAGGAAGAACGGCAGCGCGAGCAAGGGCAGCAGATGCGTCCTGCTGGTGGCGAGCACAAAAATGCAGGCCGCCAGCGACCAGGATGCGCCCGCCGTGTGGCTGCGCCCGCGGTCGGCAGACTGGACGAACAGGCTGAGCGCCAGCACCGACAACGCGGTCGTCAGTCCGTCGATGGTCGGCGACAGCAGCTGGAACACCGTCATCGGCAGCAGCAGCAGCGCGAGCGCGAGCGGGTTCGGTGTGCACCGGCCGAAGGCCAGCCACAGGATGCCCAAGCAGGCCAGCAAGGTCAGTCCGCGGGCGAGCCAGTAGCTGTGCGACACGCCCAAACCAAGGCCCCTGCCGATGGCAAGTCCGGCCGCCTGCGGCGCGTAGACAGCGGGAAAATAGTAGCCGGCACCGGGCGCGACACAGAAGCGGGAGCTGCCGCTCCACGCCAGCTGGTCCAATGCCTGGCGCTGCTGCTCTGAGTAGCGGAACCCGGCGTCGCGCACCAGAGCCAGGTGCGCTGCGCCGAAACGCAGCAAAGCCTCGTCGACCATTCCCCCGGTGCTGCCGCCGCTGCGACAGACCTGCGCCATGAAGTCGCCCAGCCCCGGTGGCGGCTCTTCGCTGTGCGCCTGCGCTGGCATCGGACTGAGCAGCAGTTGGCTCTGCGAGATCATGTACGCGCGGTGGAGGTGGCCGATCTCGTCGGGCGACTGCAAGGGCGGAATCAGCGCAGCCAGGCCAAACGCGAGCGCCAATGCCAGGCCCCAGGCGGCGACCGCGCTCTGGCGCAGCGAAACAAGCGCCATCGGCTAGGCGGGCCGAACCGGGACGTCGGCGTCGGCCATGCGCGCCAGCCGCGCCTGCAGGTCGTCCCAGGAAAAAAAACCGCGCCGCTCGTAGTACAGCGCGCCAGGGTGCGGGCGCTGTCGAATCCGCGCCGCCGACACAGGCTGCGTCGTCTGCGTCGCGCGCCGTACGTAGTGCAGCAGCACAAAGGGGAAAAGCCCCAGCCAGCTGCTGGCCTGCGACGGATAGCGCAGGCAGCAGGCCAGGAAGCGCCAGCGGTTATGCCAGCTGATGCCCTCGCTGGTGACCGGTCCGTTGGCCGGCAGGGGTTGCAGCACCTTGAAAAATGGCCCTGCCCGCCAGCAGGCGCTGTACAGCGGGAATTGGCGCACCCGTTGCAGCATGTCGTGCCGCTCGGCCGCGTGCACGGTGACAGCGTGCAGCGCGTCGTGGTCATGGTGCCCACCCTCCCACGCAGGCACATAGATCGACCGGACGCAGGCGTAGCCGGCGAGCCGGTCGCGAATCCAGCGCAATGCTTTTTCGAGATGCAAGGGCAGCGTCGCATCGTCTATGCCCAACTCAGCGCCGGCAAACACGATGTCGGTGACGCCGAGGCGCCCGAGCACCGCGACCGATTCGCGTTCGCGTCGGCTAGCCGCCTGGCCTGCGCGGGCGCCGCGGGTCAGGTAGGCGCAGCAAACCTGGCTTCCCTGTTGCAGTTCGTCGAGCATCTTCTGAAAGACGCCGAACTCGTCGTCCTGATGCGCAAACAGGAACAGTGCGACCGGCTTCGCAGCAGCTGCTTCAGTAGGCATCGAAGTCAAGGAATGAAAAATTCACCGAGCCACTTTCCAGGGCGCCGACCCGCGGCGACAGCGGCCGCCAGATAAAGTTCAGCGGCGACGGGCGCAGGCTGTGTGGAATCGGGGCATAGCGGCGCAGTCGTGTCGCTCCCTGCGGCAGCAGCCCGATGAACAGGCGCAACGGTGACAAGGCGCCAGACGGCGCGTCGGCGCCCTCGTGCTGCTCGGTCAGAGGCAACTCGCCGTAAGCCGGCAGCCACAGGCCTTGGGCGGCCGCGTGGCACTGCCAGCTGTGGCCGCGCCGGCGCATGAAGACCGGGTTGGCCGGATTGGCGCAGCGCCAGGCCAGGCTTTGCGCGCTCCATGCCCGCACGAACTGGGCCTTACGCAAGGCCAAGTCCCAGTCGACCGCGAGGCCGCCGATGCCGACGCTCGCCTGCAGGGGCTGCACCAGTTGAAAACCCAGTTTGCGCACAAAGCCGTGCGTGCTGTTGGCATTGGCGACGCCAAAGACAGCTTCAAAACCCGACGCGGCGGCGGCCTCGTAGCTCATCTGGGCCAGCCGGATGAAAAGGCCCTGGCCGCGGTAGTCGGGGTGGGTGGCCGTGTTCAGCGACAGCATCGCCTTGAGCTCCCGGCCCTGCACCCGGACGCGGGCTGGAACGCCCACATAGTGGCCGACGAGCCGGTCCCCGTCCCACGCGTCAAATCCGATCGCAGGCCCTTCCGGGTTTTGGCAGTAAAGCCAGCGCAGGTACTGCGGCGTGAACTTGGCGGATCGGGGGTAACTGTCGGCAAACAAGCGGGCGTAGCCCGATAGGGCGGCGGCGTCCAGGCGAATCGGTCGGCACTGCGTCACCGGAACACCCAGTGCTTGCTGAACCCGAATCCGATCAGTGCAATCAGCGGCAGCGCGGCCAGCTTGCCGACGAGCGCACTGTCGATCAGCGACGCCGATAGCGATACCAGCGCCATGGTGAGCAAATAATTGACACCGACGACCGCGCCAAAGCGCAGCGCAGCGCGCGGGCGCATCGGCGCGGCGAAGGTCCAGCGCGCGTGCAAGAAAAAATTCAGCCCCATAGCAAGCGCAAAGCCGGCAGAGGCAGCGCCGAGGTAATGGACGCGCATCAGGATCAGCCACTGCATCAAGCCCACATCGACCAGGGCGCAGATCAGACCCACACCCAGGAAGACCAGAAACTGCCGGCTTGGCATCACGGCCGGGATCCGGATTGCACTCCCTGTGCATCGGCCGGGTCGGGCAGCTC
>CAISIP010000106.1 GCA_903885415.1 uncultured beta proteobacterium | reverse complement strand
GGTCAAGAGCGTGCAGGACAAGGATGGGCACTGGATCGGCCTGACTGGTTTTGTCCAGTATTTCGCCACCCCCTCGCTGCTGGGCTCCATCACCCACAGCCTGACGTTTGCCGCGCTCACCACGCTCGTCACCATTCCATTGGCATTTGGCCTGGCCTATGCCATCCAGCGCTCCTGCATGCCGTTGCGCGGGCTGTTCCGAGGTATTGCGCTGATCCCCATCCTGGCGCCCTCGCTGCTGTCCGCGCTCTCGCTCATCTACCTGTTCGGCAACCAGGGGGTGCTCAAGAGCTGGGTCCAGTTTTTCGGGCTCGGCAGCATCTATGGCTTGCCGGGCATGACCCTGGCCATGGTGTTCAGCGCCTTCCCGCACGCGTTGATGATCCTTTTGTCGGGCCTGGCGCTGTCGGACGCGCGCCTGTACGAGGCCGCCGACTCGATGGGCACCAGTGCCCTGCGCAAGTTCCGCACGATCACGCTGCCGGGCGCGAAGTACGGCATCATCTCGGCCAGCATGGTGGTGTTCACGATGGCTGTCGCCGAGTTCGGCGTGGTCAAGATCATTGGCGGCAACTACAACGTGCTGGCCACCGACATCTACATCCAGGTCATCGGCCAGCAGAACTTTGCCCAGGGCGCAGTGATCAGCCTGTTGCTGCTCATTCCGGCGGTGTTCGCGTTCATCGTGGACTGGATGGTCCAGCGGCGCCAGCGGGCCGCACTGTCGGCGCGGTTCGTTTTGTACGTGCCCAAGCCCGACCTGGTCTTCGACACCGCGATGTTCGTGTTTAGCACGCTGATCGCAGTCGCGATGCTCGCCATGATGGGCATGGCGATCTTCGCGTCCTTCGTGAAGTTGTGGCCCTACAACCTGTCGATGAGCCTGCGGCACTACCTCTTCGCGCTGGAGGACACCGGCCTGGACGTGGCCTACATCAACAGCCTGAAGATGGCTTGTTTTTCCTCCCTGGTGGGTACCCTGTTCATCTTTGCCACGGCCTATGGCATCGAGAAGCTCAAACAGGCGGAGCCACTCAAACTGCTGATTCGTTTCTTTGCCATCCTGCCGATGGCCGTACCCGGCCTGGTGCTGGGCTTGGGTTACATCTTTTTCTTCAACCACCCGCTGAACCCGGCCAATGGCCTGTACGAAACCCTCACGCTGATGGTGATCTGCACCATCGTGCACTTCTACTCGTCGGCGCACCTCACGGCCGTGACGGCCCTCAAGGCGCTGGATTCCGAGTTCGAGTCGGTGTCCGCATCACTCAAGGTGCCGTTCTACAAGACCTTCATGCGGGTCACGCTGCCGATCTGCCTGCCGGCGGTGATCGACATTGCGCGTTACCTGTTCGTCAACGCGATGACCACCATCTCGGCGCTGGTGTTCATCTATTCACCCAAGACGGTCGTTGCGTCGATAGCCGTGGTGCAGATGTCGGAGACCGGCGAGGTCGGCGCCGCTGCCGCAATGGCCACGCTCATCGTGGCCACCTCGGCGCTGGCATGCCTGGGCTTCTGGCTGCTGCAGTGGTTGCTGGGGCGAAGCACGCAGCGCTGGCGCCAACCGGCAGGGTAAGGCCTCGCCAGGCGAGGGATCAGAAGATCTTGAGCCGCTCCGGAAGCAGGCGAAGTGGCAGGGCCGAACCCACCACCAGCGACTGTTCGGCCAGAAAATTCAAAGACAGGACCACCGTGAGCGGCTGTGCGCTGAGGCTGGCGGCACGCACATGCACGTGGCAGAACGCGCCCAAGAAGTCGACCTGCTCGACGGTGGAGTCGAATACATGGTCGTCG
>CAISIP010000105.1 GCA_903885415.1 uncultured beta proteobacterium | reverse complement strand
CCCTACGCAGCAAGGCAGCAGCCGTTGCAGGCCCGGTAGCCCAGAACCGCGGTGTCAGGTCCGGATGGACGTCAAGCCCGCGATCAAGGGAAGGGCGCTGCGCAAAGAAATACGCCACTGCGGAGGCGCTAACGAACATCAGCGCCGCATAGTCCGGTAGGCGGTGCCAGGCCGCGCGCAACTGCGCCAGCGAGGCCGCATCGCCAAGCGCTTCGATGCGGATCAGCGGCAGCGCGATTGCGTCGACTCCGCGCCGCGACAGAGCCTCAACCCAACGGTGCGCGTCGCGCTCGGGACGGGTGACGATGACGCGCATCGGCCTGGCCCGATCCCCTGGCCTAAGCTTGCGACTTGATGGCGCCACCTAGACACAGGCGGTTCGCCACCTGCAGACCCATCGCGCGCGCCTGCTCGGGCGTCTCGACCCTGGCCGCAGCGCTGGCGCGAACCAGCGGCAGCACCGGACTTGCGCCTTCGTTGTCTTGCGGAACCTGCCCCCAAGCCGCCTCTAGTCGCAGCGTGTCACCGCTCCAAACCGCGTGGGCCGCCAGCGGCATGGAGCAACTTCCTCCCATCGCATGACTGACTGCGCGCTCGGCGGCAACAGCAAGCCAGCTGGCCTGATGCGCCAGCGGCGCCAGCGCAGCCAGCAGATCGTGCCGGTGCCCCATCACCTCGATTGCCAACGCACCCTGCCCGGCTGCAGGCAGCATCTGGTCCGGATCAAAAGCCATCCGGATGCGCTCTTCCAGTCCCAGGCGCTTGAGCCCAGCGGCAGCCAAGACAATGCCGTCAAAAGCGCCTTCATCGAGCTTGCGCAAGCGAGTATCCAGATTGCCACGCAGCGGCTCAATGCGGATATCGGATCGGCCAAGTTGCGCAAAAGCGTCGCGCAAAAGCACCACCCGACGCAGGCTCGAAGTACCCACCACAGCGCATGGCGGCAAGTCGGCCAGGCTGGCGCAGGCGTTGGACACCAAAGCGTCGCGCGGGTCCTCACGCTCCATCACGCAGGCCAGCACGAAGCCAGCCGGCAACTCCATCGGGACGTCTTTGAGCGAATGCACGGCTAGGTCGGCGCGCCCCTCTTCGAGCGCGACTTCAAGCTCCTTCACGAACAAGCCTTTGCCGCCAACCTTGCTCAGGGAACGATCCAGAATCTGATCGCCGCGGGTGGTCATCCCAAGCAACTCGACCCGGTGACCCAGGCCCTCCAGCAGCGCCTGCACGTGCTGGGCCTGCCACAGCGCCAAGCGGCTCTCGCGGGTGGCGATCACCAGCGTGTCATGGGTGGGCGAGGTCACGATTCTGGGCTCTTGATAAAGGGTTGCAACCGCGGGATGCTAGCACGCAGCATTTGGCGGTTTCCGGCGGGCCGGTGCGACCCGCCATTCGGGCCGGCAGCGTTCAGGATCGGTCGCCGAGCAATTCGCGCACGGCGCCCAACGCACGGCGCGACACGCTAAGCCATTCGTCGAGCCCCTGCAAGCGCAGCGCCCAACGCGGGCCTTGCGCATCGCGACGTCTTTCCAGCGCGCGGGCCGCCTGGCGCAACACCAGCGTGTTACGGTGGATGCGCAGCATCGATGTACCGAAGCGCTCTTCAAGCTCGTTCAGCGAGCCCTCCAATATGTAGCTGCGCCCAGCGGTGCGCACCGTGATGTACTTGAGTTCGGCCCTGAGGTACACAACGTCTTCCAACGGCAGCCGCTCGCTTCGACCCCGGTCCTGAATGCCCAGAAATTGGCCTGGTGCGCCGCCCTGCATGCCGCGCGTCGCCCGCAGATGCCGCTCGGTCTTGTGCAATGCCAGCCGGAGTCGCTCGCGCCGCACCGGTTTGCTCAGGTAATCCACTGCGTCGAGTTCAAAGGCGCGTAGCGCATGCTCTTCGTGCGCACTGACGAAGACCAGGGCTGGCGCCTCGGGCAATGCGCGCAGCTCCCGCGCCAGCCCCATTCCGTCGCGGCCCGGCATGTGAATGTCAACTAGTGCCAAATCGAAGCGCTGGTGGCGCAGCAGTTCCAGCGCCTGCGCCGCGCTGGCCGCCTCGGCGTCGACCCGCACCATCGGCTCCGGTATCTCGGCCAACAGGCTGCGCAGGCGCGCCCGCGCAAGCGCCTCATCGTCGACGATCAACACCCTAAGCATCACGGCCCAGCCGGATAGTGCGCGCGTTCATGCAGGAATCTCGATGCGGACCTGGTACCAGGGGCCGACCCGACCGGCGCGAAAGCGGCCCTGCAGGTCATGCAGCAGACGCAGACGCTCACCTACGTTGCGCAGCCCAAGGCCGTGGCCGGCATCGCCCGCGCCGGCTGGAACCGTGTTGGCGACCTTGATCAGAACGCGACCGCCGCGCAACAAGGTTGAAATCCGCAGCGTCGCGCCGGACTCGCTGGGCTGCACGCCATGCCGAACCGCGTTCTCGACCAGGGGCTGCAGCATCAGCGGGGGTAGCCGGGCCTGGCCGGCCCGTGGATCCAGCGCCCATTCGATCCGCAGCCGCTGACCGAAGCGCAACTGCTCGATCGCCAGGTAGGTCCGCGCCAGCGCGATCTCATCGCTCAGCGCGACCGAGGCTCCGTGCTCGGCGAGCGCATGGCGGAACAGTTCGCTCAAGTCCTCCAGCAAGGCCTCGGCACGGGCCGGTTCGGCACGCACCAGAGCGATCGCGGTATTGAGCGTGTTGAACAAGAAGTGCGGCTCTATGCGCGCCTGCAATGCGGCCAACCGCGCAGTCGCTGCCGCAGGCGCCCGCCCCCGGGAACGCAGCACCAACGCGCCAACCAGCCCCAACGCCAACGCGGCGCCAGCGGCGGCGCTGGCAGTCCAAGCGGGGCGCCCGACCAGACCCGACCATGCCAGCATGGCACAGCCGTAGACGCCGGACAGAGCACCCAGCAGCATGCCGACGGCGTATTGACCCGGTTCAGCAAGCCGGGCTAACCAGGTCTTGGAACTGCATGCGACGATCAGCCAGACCAGCGTCGCAGGCAACGCCGCGGCACTGAGCAAGGCCCACTGCAGCCACCAGTCGAGCAGCGCGTCTGCGGCGAACATGGCCGCCACGCCCGCCACGATCTCGACAAACAGGATCGCGCGCAACACCACGCCGACATGGCAGGCGTCGAAAACCATCGCGGCGAGCGGCCCAGCCGAACCGGGGCTCTGCCTAGCGCCGTCAAAGCCCGATAAAATTTCGTTGTCTTGCATCAGGACGCAGGGTCCGAGCCCGCGAATTGCTGAACATGCTGCAGAACCTGCGCCGTAGCAGCCCGGCGATGGCCTTCCAACTTTTCCCCATCTATGTCCAATAACCAATTCGACAACAAGTCCGCAGCCTGGTCGGCGCTGTTTTCAGAACCCATGAGCGAGCTGGTCAAACGGTACACCTCAAGCGTGTTCTTTGACAAGCGACTGTGGCAAGTCGACATACGCGGATCGCTCGCGCATGCGGAAATGTTGTGCCATCAGGGAATCCTCAGCGACGCAGACCATAGCGCGATCCAGGGCGGCATGGCCGCCATCGCCGCCGAAATCGAATCCGGCAACTTTGACTGGAAGCTCGACCTGGAGGATGTGCACCTCAATATCGAGGCGCGGCTCATCCAACTCGCGGGCGACGCCGGAAAGCGGCTGCACACCGGGCGTTCGCGCAACGACCAGGTCGCCACCGACGTGCGACTGTGGCTGCGCGACGAGATCGACCTGATCGGCGTCCTGCTGATCGAACTGCAAAAGGCGCTGGTCGCGTTGGCCGACGAGCACGCCGAAACCATCATGCCGGGCTTCACGCATCTGCAGGTCGCGCAGCCGGTCAGTTTCGGCCATCACATGCTGGCCTATGTCGAGATGTTTGCGCGCGACGCCGAACGCATGCACGACCTGCGCGCCCGGGTCAACCGGCTGCCGCTCGGCGCTGCAGCGCTCGCTGGCACCAGCTATCGGCTGGACCGCGAACGCGTCGCAGCGAGTCTGGGCATGCAGGGGGTATGCCAGAACAGCCTTGACGCGGTGAGCGACCGCGACTTTGCGATCGAATTCGCCGCCGCCGCGAGTCTGGCCATGGTCCACATCAGCCGACTCAGCGAAGAACTGGTTCTGTGGATGAGCCAGAGCTTTGGCTTCATCGACCTTGCCGACCGCTTTTGCACCGGAAGCTCGATCATGCCGCAAAAGAAAAACCCGGATGTTCCCGAACTCGCCCGCGGCAAGACTGGCCGCGTCGTCGGCCACCTGATGGGGCTGATCACCCTGATGAAGGGCCAGCCGCTGGCCTACAACAAGGACAACCAGGAAGACAAGGAGCCGCTGTTCGACAGCGTCGACACACTCAAAGACACGCTGCGCCTATTCGCCGAACTGGTGGGCGGCATCCGCGTCAATGCGCAGGCGATGCAGGCGGCCGCACGCAAAGGCTATGCGACCGCCACCGATCTGGCCGACTATCTGACCAAGCAGGGGGTGCCCTTTCGCGACGCGCATGAAACAGTGGCGCACGCGGTCAAGGAAGCCATCACCCGTGGCCTGGATCTGTCCGAATTGCCGCTGGAGGTGCTGCAAGGCTTCAACCCCGGTATCGGCGCCGATGTGTTCCACGTACTAAGCCTGAACGGCTCGCTGCAGGCGCGCAATATCGTGGGCGGCACCGCGCCGGAGCAGGTCCGGGCGCAGGTGCTGCGCCACCGTCAGCGGCTGGGCTAAGGCCCAGGCCGCCCGGCGACGAGTCGGCGGCTATCATCAACCGCTGCTTCAGGAGAACCATGTGGCCGTCATCACGTCAATCGAAGACCTGCGCGTTCTGGCGCAAAAGCGGGTACCGCGCATGTTCTACGACTATGCCGATTCCGGCTCCTGGACGGAGAGCACCTACCGCGCGAACTCCGAGGACTTCCAGAAAATAAAGCTGCGCCAGCGCGTTGCGGTGAACATCGAAAACCGCAGCACCCGCACCCAGATGGTGGGACAAAGTGTCGCCATGCCGGTGGCGATCGCCCCCACCGGGCTGACCGGCATGCAGCACGCTGATGGCGAGATTCTGGCCGCGCGCGCGGCCAAGCGCTTCGGTATTCCCTTCACGCTGTCGACGATGAGCATCTGCTCGATCGAGGACGTGGCGCAGGCCACCGACGGGCACCCGTTCTGGTTTCAGACCTACACCATGAAAGACCGGGGCTTCATCGAGCGGTTAATCGACCGCGCCAAGGCTGCGAATTGCTCGGCACTGGTACTGACGCTCGACCTGCAGATACTTGGCCAACGCCACAAAGACCTGAAAAACGGCCTAAGCGCGCCGCCCAAACTGACGCTCGCCAACATCCTCAACATGATAGGAAAACCGCGCTGGGGCCTCGGCATGCTCGCAACCAAGCGGCACGGCTTTGGCAACATCGTGGGTCATGCCACGGCCGTCAGCGACATGTCGTCGCTAAGCGCCTGGACCAGCGAGCAGTTCGACCCGACGCTGAACTGGTCCGACATCGAATGGGTCAAGAGGCGCTGGAGCGGCAAGCTGATCCTCACGGGCATTCAGGATGTGGAAGACGCGCGACTGGCCGTCGACTCGGGCGCCGACGCGCTGATTGTCTCCAACCACGGTGGGCGCCAGCTGGACGGCGCCGCCTCTTCGATTCAGGCCTTGCCGGCGATCGTCGACGCTGTGGGAAGCAAAATCGAAGTCCACATGGACGGCGGCATCCGCTCGGGCCAGGACGTCCTGAAGGCGCGCGCGCTGGGTGCGCGGGGAACCTATATCGGCCGCGCCTTCCTGTACGGGCTCGGCGCGATGGGCGAAGCCGGCGTGACCAAGGCGCTCGAGATCATCCACCGGGAACTGGACCTGACCATGGCTTTTTGCGGACGCACGCAAATCGACCAGGTCAACAAAGACATCCTGCTGCCGGGCAGCTTCTAGACCGGGCCCGGCGCATGGAGCTGCCGGCATTGGCCGTCTGGGCCTGGATACCGATCGTGGTGTGGGCAGCGCTCGCGCAGACGGTGCGCAACGCGACCCAGCGCACCCTGGTCACCGAGATCGGCACCCTTGCCGCCACGCTGGTCCGTTTTCTGTACGGCTTGCCCTTTGCCATTGTCTGGCTGGCCTTGATCTGCCAGCGTTCAACCATGGCCACGGCGCTTCCGCCGGCCAGCTTGGCCTACGGCGCATGGCTCTTTTTGGGCGCGGCTGCGCAGCTCGCGGCGACCGCCCTGCTGCTGCTGGCCATGAAACAGCGCAACTTCATCGTCGGCGTCACCTTCTCCAAAACCGAGGTGCTGCAGGTCGGCGTCTTGGCAGCGATCATGCTGGGTGAACTTCCCAGCCTTGCATCGGCCATCGCGATGGCCATTGGGACGTTCGGCGTCGTGCTGCTCTCCCTGCCGCCGAAGAAGGAAGCCGGAATTTGGAACGGCAATGCCGCCTGGCTGGGACTGGGATCGGGCGCCTGCTTTGCGCTGTCGAGCGTCGGCTACCGCGGCGCGGCGCTGGAGTTCGGCGCCGCCTCGGCCTGGCTGATCGGCGCCTGGGCAGTGCTGCTCGCCCAACTGGCCCAAAGCGTCCTTCTGGGCGCCTGGCTTGCCTGGCGCCAGCCGGGCTCGCTCGCCGCAATTGCCCGCGCCTGGAAGTTGTCTGCGTTGGCCGGAATGATGGGCGCGCTGGCTTCCATCGGATGGCTCACCGCGATGGCGCTGCGACCGGCAGCTGAGGTCCGCACGCTGGGACTGCTGGAGGTGCTGTTCAGCTACCTGGTATCGCGGCGGCTTTTCAAAGAGCAACTCAGCCGCAACGAGCGCGCCGGCCTGCTGCTGGTCGGCGCTGGCGTTCTGGTGGTGGGTGCGCAGTGGTAGGCAGTCGCACAACCGGCGCGGGTGCCGGAGCGTCTGACGGCCCCTTTATCCGGTTTACCCGCGCGCCATGGCGTGCGCCACAATCGCGCGCTGCACTTGCAACAGCGCGCGCTTTTGCGCGTAGCCTGTAAAGCCCTCATACAGCACCGGATCAAAGCCCAGCTCCTTGCCGACATAAAACGGCGGCGTTGGCAGTAGTCGGGGATTCCCAAGCCGCGCGAGTTGCGCCCGGCTCAGCGTCCAAGCTGGGTCACTAAAGGATGTCGGCCAGGAATCGGTCACCAGCACATCGACCAAGGAGTCGGCTGCGGCGCGAAACCCGATGTGGCTGCCATGGTGGTGGAACTCGGAGCCGCAAAAGTGCAACAGTTCGATTCCCAATACCCGGGCGAGCGCGTGCCACGACCGCAGGACGTTGGTCGGCGGGCCCCAAAGTCCGATCCGAACCTGCGTAATCGGCGACACCTCCTGGTCTATGAACCAGGCGTCGGTCAGCACCTCGCAAGGGTGCGCCTGCGCGGACATCGCGTTGATGACCGGTCGGGCTGAAGCGCCAGCGAACGCACGCAAGCGCGCGTGGTCGGACTCGCGGATCACATAAAGGCTGTAAAACGGATCGAGATAGCCAGCGAGGTCCACCACCCGCTCGTCGGTCTTGAGCAGTTGGGGCAGTTCGGTCCAGGCCAGACCCAGGTCGCGAAACGCTTGCAGGAAGGTGGTTCGCGTTCGTATCCCGTTGCCCTCGAAAGACCAGGCCACCGTGCCATCGAGCCGCTGCGGCGCCTTCGCTGCCAGATCCCAGATGGCCCGAACCTCGCCAGCAGCCAGGTCGTCAATGTCGATCAATTGAATCTCCGATAGCAGGTAACGGGGGTCGCTGCCCGGTCCAGCCGGAAAACCCATCCAGTCCATTATCGCCGGGCCGATTCGCGCGCCGCGGTGGCGCAAGGGGCGGCTGCCATGTGCCCATGGCAGGGCGCTGCCCCGGGTTTCGGGCTGGAAACGGCCTGCTCCTGCCGGATAATTCCAGCTGGCCCACCGACCTTGTACTGGTTGTCTGCTTGACCATCTCTTCCCGCCCCGCCGCCTACCCGCCCCGGCGCATCGCGCACCTGGACATGGATGCGTTTTACGCGTCGGTCGAATTGCTGCGCTATCCGCAGCTCAAGGGGCTACCGGTCGTCATAGGCGGCAGGCGCGCGGTGAACGATGCGCTGCAGGCGCTGTTGGACGACCCCACCGCGCAGGCAGACGGCAAAGCACGCGCGAATCTTCCCGTCGACGCCTTCCCCCGGCTCAAGGACTACACGGGGCGCGGCGTCATCACCACCGCCACCTACGCAGCCAGGCGGTTTGGCATCGGCTCGGCGATGGGACTGATGAAGGCAGCGCGGCTGTGCCCGCAGGCGATCCTGCTGCCAGTGGACTTTGAGGAATACCGGCGCTACTCGCGCCTTTTCAAGTCGACGGTTCTGGAGATCGCGCCGCAAATGGAAGACCGCGGCGTCGACGAGGTCTACATCGATTTCACCCAGGTTCCGGGTGGCCAGCGCCAGGGCGGGCGGGTGCTCGCGCGGCTGATTCAGAAATGCATCCTCGACGCCACTGGTCTTAGCTGCTCGGTCGGCGTCGCGCAGAATAAGCTGATCGCCAAGATGGCCAGCGAGTTCAACAAGCCAATGGGCATTTCGGTCGTTCATGAACAGGACCTGCAGGCGGTTATCTGGCCGCTGGCCTGCCGCAAGATCAACGGCATAGGACCGAAGGCCGACGAAAAGCTGCGCGGACTCGGCATCGTGACCATCGGCGATTTGGCGGCCAAAGAAGAACAGTGGCTGATCGACCAATTCGGCCAGAGCACCGGG
>CAISIP010000104.1 GCA_903885415.1 uncultured beta proteobacterium | reverse complement strand
TTGAGCGTCCAGGCCGGGCCCATGGTGATCGCGTGCAGCGCCTGCGCGACGCTGATGCGCTCGGATTCGCCCAGCACCCTGTCTTTGGGCGTCACCCGGTTGACGGCGCACCAGGCGGTGAAGAGCGGGCCCAGCGGCGTTACGGGCGCGTCGGAATGGATCGCCAGCGCGACACCGGCTGCGATGGCGCTGGCACAGGCGTCGATGCGGTTCGCGCGGTCCGGGCCCATGGTCACTTCATAGTGCTGGTCGCCCCAGTACCAGATATGGTTGGCGAACAGATTGGCACACAGGCCCAGACGCGCCATGCGCGCGAATAGCGCCGCGTCGATCATCTGGCCATGCTGCAGCGTGTGGCGGTGGTCGGGCCTCGGCGCGCGCGTCAGGACGCGCTCTACCGCGTCGATCGCCACCTCGCTGGCCTCATCGCCGTTGGTGTGCGTGTGTATGGTCAGGCCGGCCCGGTGGTAGGTCTCGAAGTCTTCCTCGAACTGCGCGGGCGCCGTGACCCAGATCCCGTTGGGCGCGCCGTTGAAGTGCCCGGGCCAGCGCAGGCGCGCCGAGAAGCCCTGGATCGACCCATCGAGCATCATCTTCACCAGTCCGTAGCGCAGGCGGTCGGTGTTGCGCGCCATAAGCCCCTTCACATGCTCGGCGCCCTGCGCCGCCCCGAGCGGTCCGTGAAAGGCCTGGAAGGCCGGCAGTACCCGGATCGGAACCGCATCGTCGGCCAACGTGCGCTCGAGCACCTCGCATTCATCGGCGCCGAGCTTGTTGACCAGGTCGGTCGCCGTTGTCACGCCCTGCATGCACGCTAGCCGCGCGAAGGAGCGCAGGCCCTGCGGCGTGACCGGGGACAGCAGGCCGGCATCGCCAATCTTTCGGATCACCTGGAACATCGCTGCGGGCTCCTGCAGCTCGCCGTTTGGTTCGCCGGCTCTGGGGCCCGAATGGAATTTCAGCACCCCTTCGACCTGGTTGTCGTGGTCGATTCCTGCCAGGCGCAGCATGGCAGAATTCACGTTCATCAGGTGGCCGTTGGCGTGCGAGATCACGATGGGGCGCGCTCCACCGACCTGGTCGAGGTGCTCCACCGTCATGCGCTCGCCGCCAAAATAAATCGGATCGAAGCCCCAGGCGATCAAAGGCCGATCGGGCGGCGTGCCTTCGGACTGCATGGCGGCGTCGACCTCGCGCAGGCGCTGCACCACCGCATCCATCGAGCGCAGGCCCGGCCAGACCCTGCCTTGCGGGTCGCGGCGGTCGAACCAGCCCAGATAGGGCATGTCCCACATGCTGCCCTCCTTGAGGTGGCAGTGCCCTTCCACCAAGCCGGGCATCAGCACCTTGTCCTTGAAGCGTTCGTCGAGCGTGTAGCGGCCCCAAGACGCCACCTGTGCCAGCGAACCAACTGCCAGTATGCGGCCGTCGCGTACCGCCACATGGGTCGCCTCGGGCTGCATCGGGTTCATCGTAATGATCTTGCGCGCGGCGTACACCGTGGTGGCGCTGGCTGTGGCGGCATCGTCGTTCATGCGGTCGCGTCTCCATCGTGTTGGGGCACCCTATTTTCGCCCATGCGCATCCTGGCCGGGCGGCCCGCTGGGTCCGCAGCCACGGTGCGTGTCGGTCAGTTGCATCGGCCCAACGCGCCGCGCAGGTGGCCTGCGCGGCGGCGGATTTCAGCGCCGCTGCACTTTTAGGGAAAATGCGGGTACAGAAGCCGCGTTTTCCGCAAGCTTCAGTAACAAGAGGAGTCCAGCATGCGCCAGGCAGTCATCGTTTCCTATGCACGCACCGGGTTGGCCAAGGCCGGCCGCGGCGGCTTTAACAATACCCCGCACATGGCGATGCTGGGACACGCCATTGCGCACGCCGTGCGCCGCTCGGGGGTCGATCCTCAGGAGGTCGAGGACGTGATTGCCGGTTGCGTGGCGGCGTCGGGCAATGTCGCGCGTTCGGCGGCGCTGCTCGCCGGCCTGCCGGTGACGACTTCCGGAGTCACCTTGCACCGGGCCTGCTCGTCGGGGCTCAACGCCATCGCCAGCGCCGCGCACCATATCGTCGAAGAGGGTGCCGCTGTGGTCGTCGGCTGCGGCGTCGATTCGATCACTTTCCAGGGGGGTGGCGGCGGCGGACGCGACCCGCGCTTGACCGATTTACACCCTGATTTCTGGATGCCGATGATCGATACCGCGGACGTGGTTGCCGAGCGCTACCGCATCAGCCGCGAGGACCAGGACCAGTATGCGCTGCAGTCGCAGCAGCGTATGGCAGCGGCGCAGCAGGCGGGCAAGTTCAAGGACGAAATTGTGGCCATGAAGACGCAGATGAAGAAGGTCGACAAGCAGACGCAGGCCGAGACCCTGGTCGATGCGATCGTCGACCGCGACGAATGCAACCGGCCCGACACCACGCTGGAGGGACTCGGCCGGCTCGAGCCGGTCAAGGGCCCGGGAAAATTTGTCACCGCCGGCAATGCCAGCCACCTGTCGGACGGCGCCGCGGCCGTGGTGGTGATGGAAGCCAAAGAGGCGGAGCGCCGTGGTCTGGAGCCGCTGGGCGCGTTCAAGGGCTGGGCGGTGGCAGGCTGCCAGCCCGACGAGATGGGAATTGGCCCGGTGTTCGCCATACCCCGCTTGCTCGAGCGCCACGGCCTCAAGATCGACGACATCGACCTGTGGGAACTCAACGAGGCCTTTGCCAGCCAGTGCCTGTACGCGCGGGACACGCTGGGCATCTACCCTGCCAAGTACAACGTCAACGGCGGCTCCATCGCCATCGGACACCCGTTCGGGATGACCGGCGCAAGGCTCGCTGGCCATGCGCTGCTCGAGGGTAAGCGCCGCGGGGCCCGGCGCGTCGTCGTCTCCATGTGCGTGGGCGGCG
>CAISIP010000103.1 GCA_903885415.1 uncultured beta proteobacterium | reverse complement strand
GCCATGGACGGCGACTACCGTCAGGGCATCGCGGCGGCCGTGCATCGAGTGAGCACGACCACCGGCACCGAAGATTCGCAAGAAGGCCTCAGAGCCTTCGTCGAAAAACGCAAGCCGGTCTGGAAGAAGCCCGAGCGCAGCCATCGACCCTGCGCCAGGGGCAGCGCGAGACGCATTCCCTGGATAGCGGCCACAGGGCCCCATAAGCTGTCGCCCGCGCTGCGCCGGGTCACATCGTGCCGAAACCCCGGACAATAGGCGCATGGGAATCCGATGGTGTTGAAAACGGCGCACGCGCCCGCGTTGGCGCAGGACGACACGGCAGCGCACAGCGTTCTGCAGCAGGTGTTCGGCTATGCGCAGTTTCGCGGTCCGCAGCAGGCGGTGGTCGAGCATGTGGCGCAGGGTGGCGACGCCCTGGTGCTGATGCCTACTGGCGGCGGCAAGTCGCTGTGCTACCAGATACCGGCGATCACCCGCCAGCAGGAAGGACGCGGGACGACGGTGGTCATCTCGCCGCTGATCGCGCTAATGCATGACCAGGTCGGCGCGCTGCACGAGGCCGGTGTCAGCGCCGCGTTCTTGAATTCCACGCTATCGGGTGAGGAGGCATCCGTGGTCGAGCGGCGCATGCTGCGCGGCGAGATCACCCTGCTGTATGCGGCGCCCGAGCGGGTGACGACGCCGCGCTTTTTGGCCCAGCTCGACGCCATGCACGAGGGCGGCAAGCTCAGCTTGTTCGCGATCGACGAGGTGCACTGCGTGAGCCAGTGGGGACACGATTTCCGTCCCGAGTACCGTGCCCTGACCGTTCTGCACCAGCGCTACCCTGGCGTTCCGCGCATCGCGCTGACCGCCACGGCCGACGCGTTGACGCGAGAAGACATCGTCGAGCGGCTGCAACTGCAGGATGCACGTGCCTTTGTCAGCAGCTTTGACCGGCCCAACATCCGCTACACCATCGTCGAGAAGAGGGACGCCACCGCGCAGTTGCTGCGCTTCATCGCGCGCGAGCACGAGGGCGACGCCGGCATCGTCTACTGCCAGTCGCGCAAGCGCGTCGAGGAGATCGCCCAGACGCTTTGCCAGCAGGGAATGGACGCGTTGCCGTACCACGCCGGGCTTGACGCAAGGGTTCGCCAGGCCAACCAGGATCGCTTCCTGCGCGACGAGGGCGTGGTCATGGTCGCGACCATCGCCTTCGGCATGGGAATCGACAAACCCGATGTGCGCTTTGTCGCACACCTGGACATGCCCAAAAATATCGAAGCCTACTATCAGGAGACCGGTCGCGCCGGGCGCGACGGCGAGGCCGCAGACGCCTGGATGGTCTACGGTCTGCAGGACGTGGTGAACCAGCGCCGCATGATCGACGAGAGCCCCGCTGGTGAAGACTTCAAGCAGTTGTTGCGCGGCAAACTGGACGCGCTATTGGGTCTTGCCGAAGCGATCGACTGCCGACGGGTACGCCTGCTGGGCTATTTTGGCGAGGTCTACCATGCGGCGTCCGACGCGCAGAGCGCCTTGGGGCCGGGCTCCGGCGCGTGCGCGGCCAAGCGCTGCGGCAACTGCGACAACTGCTTGTTTCCGGCCCAGGTATGGGACGGCACTGACGCCGCGCGCAAGCTGCTCAGCACGATCTACCGGGTGCAGCAAAGCAGCGGCATTGGTTTTGGCGCGGGCCACATCATGGACATCGTGCGCGGCAGGAAGACCGAGAAAGTGACGCAACATGGGCACGCCGACCTGAGCACCTTCGGCATTGGCGCGGCCTTCAGCGAGCAGCAGTTGCGCAGCGTATTGCGCCAGCTGATTGCGATCGACGCAGTCAGCGTCGACGCGCAGGCTTTCAACACGCTGCGCCTGACCGCCGCTTCGCGCGCCGTTCTCAAGGGCGATGTGCAGGTGCCGTTGCGCGCCCCCAGCGCGTCGCCTTCTGTGGACCGGCCGCGCCGCGGTGCCGGCACCAAGGCGTCGGCTGCCAAGGCGGCTGCCGCGCTGGCACTCGACGATGCCGCCCAATTGCGGTATGCGGCGCTGCGCGACTGGCGCGCCGAGGTGGCGCGCGCGCACAATCTGCCGGCGTATGTGATCTTTCACGACGCGACGCTGGCGGCTATCGCGCAGCGCGCGCCGCGATCGGCCGACGACCTGCAGGGGATCAGCGGCATTGGCATCAAGAAGCTAGAGGCCTATGGCGACGAGGTGCTTCGGGTGGTGGGGTTGTGAGGGTCCAGATGGGGCCCATGCGCTGAATCCTCAACGGCCGGTGAAGCGCGGCTTTCTTTTTTGCGCGAAGGCGTCGCGCCCTTCCTGGCGGGTTCAACGTCGGCGGTATTCCATGGTGGCGCACAGCGACCGATTGTGGCGCGCCACAAAAACAGGGCGCGTCCTCAGCCCAGGCGCGTGAGCATGGTCTCCATGTCCTTGAGCATCGCCGCACGCTCACCCTTTTGGGCTGCGTGCGGGCGCATGCAGGCCTCGAGCTCCTGCTCCATGAAGCACATAGCCATCCGCACATGGCAGCGTTCGAGTGCCTTGCGCACGGCGGAGAACTGCTGCCCGATTTTCAGACAGTCCTCACCTTCTTCGATCATGCGCTGGACGCCGCGTAGCTGCCCCTCGGCACGGCGCAGGCGGTTGATAAGGTCGGTCCTCGCGGTCTGGTCGGCCAGCTTGCTCATGCGATCCTCCAAATTCTTGCCAACAACGGCGCCCTCGGCGCGCACTCCGGGCGCATGCTGAAGCCGCGATGATACGGACCCCTCGCGCCGGCTCGGCTTTTCGCCATCCACATTGCCCGCGCAAACGGATGCGCCACGCCGGTGCATCCGGTCCTTTGGCGTGATCGCTCTTTATTCCGGTACGCCGAGCTTCTTCAGGATGATTCCCATCGGACAGAAGCGGGTGAAGCCGGACTGGAACAGGTTGGCTCCGACGAAAGCGGTGAATGCCAGCGCCCATTTGCTTAAGAAGAGCGGGCTTTCCTCGACGCCGAGCGCGAGTGAGGCCATCACGAAGAGGCCGGCAAAAACCAGAATGTAGCGTTGGACGGTCATAGGGCTCCTTGGGTTGAAAGAACAGATAACGGGTGGCGCGTGTGCTCAGGGGCTGCCGTCCACCGCCGCAGGCGCATCCGCAGGCGTGCGCAGGCGCTTGTGAAACAACGCGTAATACAGCACCGGTATCACGACCAGCGTCAGCAGGGTCGACACGAGGATCCCGAAGATCAGCGACACAGCGAGCCCGTTGAATATCGGGTCGTCGAGGATAAAAAACGCACCGATCATCGCTGCCAGCCCGGTCAGCGCGATCGGTTGCGCGCGTACCGCAGCCGACTGGATCACCGCGTCCTTGAAGTTCATTCCCCGGCCGTGCTGCAGCTCGATGAAGTCCACCAGCAGGATCGAGTTGCGCACGATGATTCCGGCCAGCGCGATCATGCCGATCATCGATGTGGCGGTGAACTGCGCGCCCAGCAGCGCGTGGCCCGGCATCACGCCGATGATCGTCAGCGGAATCGGCGCCATGATCACCAGCGGTGCCAGGTAGCTGCGGAACTGCGCCACCACCAGCAGGTAGATCAGGACCAAGCCCACGCCGTAAGCCGCACCCATGTCGCGGAAAGTTTCGTAGGTAATTTGCGCCTCGCCGTCCCACTTGATGGCGTACTGGCGATAGGGGTCCGCCGGCTGGCGGATCCAGTACTCGCCGAGTTCCCCCGCGCCCGGCAACGCGGCTGCGGCAAGCCTGCCACGGATGGCAGCCAGACCGTACAGCGGCGAGTCGAGCGGCCCGCCCATATCGCCGAAGACATAGCTCAGGCCCAGCAGGTCCTTGGTGAACAGAGGCTTGTCGATCACGCCGCGCTGAAGCTCCACCAACTCCGACAGCGGCACCATCTGACCGCTCGAAGCCCGCAACGGCATCGCCAGCAGCGCATCAAGCCCGACCTGCGACGCCAGCGGTAGTTGCAATCGCACCGGAACCGGGTACTTGGACTGGCCATCGTGCAGGTAGGCGACGTCGCTGCCCGATAACGCCATGGCAGCGCTTTGCGCCACGACGGACACCGGAATGCCGAGCGATTCCGCGCGCTGGCGGCGCACGCGCAGGAACACGCGCGTCGCGTCCTCCTGGATCGAGCTATCGACGCCAACGACGTCGGGCGTTACGGCAAAGGCCTGCGCGATGCGCGTCGCCAACTGCTGACGGCCGGCCTCGTCGGGCCCGTAGATCTCGGCGACCAGCGGTGAAATAACGGGTGGGCCCGGGGGAACCTCGACCACCTTGACACGCGCCTTGTGGCGCTGGCCGATCGCCTCCAGCGCCGGCCGCAGGCGCTGTGCGATCGCATGGCTCTTCTCGCTGCGATGGCTCTTGTCCACCAGGTTCACCTGCAGGTCACCTTGCTCGGCCTCCGTGCGCAGGTAATATTGGCGTACAAGTCCATTGAAGGTGATCGGCGAAGCGGTTCCGGCGTAGGCCTGCAGGTGCAGCACCTCGGGCTGCTGCGCCAGGAATGCGCCGAGCTCGTGCAGCGCGGCTGCGGTGGCTTCCAGCGGCGTTGCGGCGGGCATCTCCACCACGACCTGGAACTCGCTCTTGTTGTCGAAGGGCAGCATCTTCAGCACCACCCATTGCACCCCTGTGAGTCCGACCGACAGCATCAGCGCTACCAGGATGGAGGCCAGCAGCCACCAGCGCTTGCGCACGCTGTCGAGCAAGGGCCGCAGCAGACGGGAAAAAAGCGCTTGCAGTCGCGGACCCAGGTTGCTGTCTGCGTCGGAAGCAGCGCCGGCGTGCGGCTTCATCAGCCTGAGCGCAAGCCATGGCGTGACGGTGAAGGCGATCGCGAGCGACAAGACCATGCCCAGGCTGGAGTTGATCGGGATCGGACTCATGTAGGGACCCATCAGCCCTGAAACGAATGCCATCGGCAGCAGCGCAGCGATTACGGTCAAGGTGGCGAGGATGGTCGGCCCGCCAACCTCGTCGACCGCTCGCGGGATGATGTTGGCCAGGCTTTGGCGGCTTGCTTGCGCCTGCGCCCCAACACCCATCGCCTGATGGCGGTGGATATTTTCGACCACCACGATCGCGTCATCGACCAGGATGCCGATCGAGAAGATCAGGGCAAAGAGCGAAACCCGGTTGAGGGTGAAGCCCCAGGCCCAGGAGGCAAATAGCGTGGCAGTCAGCGTCAGGATCACCGCCGCCCCGACGATAGCGGCCTCACGCCGGCCCAGCGCGAAGCCGACCAGCAGGATGACCGACCCGGTGGCAAAAGCCAGTTTCTGGATCAGCTTGCTCGCTTTTTCGGCGGCGGTTTGGCCGTAGTCGCGCGTGATGGTGGTATGGATGTTGGCTGGCAGTATCGTGTTGCCCAAAACCCGCAGCCGTTCGCGCACAGCGCGCGATACCTCAACCGCGTTCTCGCCCGATTTTTTGGTGACGGTGATGGTCAGCGCCGGATGGACGCTGCCGGCCACGGCTGTCGGCGCGCCGCCGGCATTGGCCGGTGCGGGTGCGCCTCCGGGCGTGAACCAGACGTAGCGCTGCGCCAGTCGCGCACTGGCCTCGACGCGCGCAACCTCGCGCAGATAAACCGGGAGGCCCTTGTGAACGCCGACGACCAGGTCGCCGACATCTTGCTCCGAGCGCAGGAACTCGCCGGTTTCGACGCTGACCATCTGCGCCGGTGGGCCCGTTTGGTCGATGACCGCACCCGAGGGCATGCTGAAGTTCGCAGCCGCTAGCGCCGCCTTGAGACTAAGCACGTCGATACCGCGCTCGCGCAGGCGCACCGGGTCGAGCCACACATGTACCGCGCGTCCCGGTGCGCCAATGGTCTGGACTTCGCGCGTGCCGGGGACGCGCTTGAGCTCAGACTCCAGTGCATGCGCGACGCTTTCGAGCTCCTGCGCCGGCACGGCCTGGTCGCCCCACAGCGTGATAGCGAGTACCGGAACGTCGTCGATGCCCTTAGGCTTGACGATCGGCGCCAGCGTGCCGAGCTCGCGCGGCAGCCAGTCCTGGTTCGCGTTGAGAACCTCATACAGCCGCACCAGCGCATCGGTGCGTGACACGCCCACCTTGAACTGCACCGTCAACACGGCCATTCCCGGTCGCGCGACCGAATAGGTGTGTTCGATCCCAGCGATCTGGCTGAGCACCTGTTCGGCCGGCCGGGCGACCATATTCTGGACGTCGGCGCTGCTTGCGCCGGGAAACGCGATCAGCACATTGACCATCGTGACGTTGATCTGCGGCTCCTCCTCACGCGGCGTCACGAGTACCGCGAACAGGCCTAGCAGCAGGGCCACCAGCGCCAGCAGGGGCGTCAACGCGTTGGACTGGAAGGCGGCGGCGATGCGCCCGGAGACGCCCATGGGCGCTTCGTCCTTCATGACGACCTCACTGCGGTGCAGCCGGCTGCGCGCCGGCCAGGCCGGCTTTGACCGGGTCGACGGCAATGCGCTCGCCGGCGGCCAGACCGGACAGCACCTCGATGCCCTGCGCATGCTCGGCGCCCAGGCGTACGGCGCGCAGCGCAAAGCCCTTACCCGAGACCACATACACCGCGCTGAGTTCGCCGCGGCGCAAGATGGCGGCAGCCGGAACCAGGGTGCGATCGGTTTGCCCCGCGCTGAAACGCACCCGCAGATGCTGCCCCGGCAGCAGCGATTTGGCAGCCTCGGGCGGCAGCTCAAGCCGCCATTCAATGGTCTGCGAAACCGGGTCTGCGGTGGGGACTATGCTGCGCGTAACCGGGCGAACCCAGTGGGTGGCGCCGGCGCTGTCTTGCAGCAGCACTTCGATGACTTCGGACGCCCGGGCCAGTGCCGACCGCGAGACCGGCACCTGGACCACGGCCCGGATCGGCAGCGGCGCATACAGCGTGAGCAGCGGTTTTCCGGCCACCGCCAGGTCGCCCGCCTCGGCGTGCGTCTGCAGCACCCAGCCGTCAAACGGCGCGCTGACTCGGGTAAAGCCTTGCGCCAGCGCCGATTGGCGTTCGCCCGCCCCGGCCTGGTCGCGCCCAGCCTGCGCACCCTTGAACTGCGCGTCCGCGCTGTCGAGCGCCGCCGCACTGACATAGCCCTGGGTCTGTAGTTCGCGCGTGCGGCCAAGGTGCGCGCGTGCGTTGCGCAACTCGGCGTCGGCCTGCGCTACCTGGGCCTGGCTGCGCTGAACGCCGGCTTGCGCCTCGCGGTCGTCGATGGTCGCCAGCAGCTGACCGGAGCGGACCCTGTCGCCCGCCTTCACCGTCAGCGTGGCGATGCGCCCGATCGCCTGCGCAGAGACCGTGCTCTGTTTGACGGGCTGCGCCACGCCGTCCAGCTCGAAGCCGGTTCCCACTGCCTGCGTCTGCAGCACTATGACTGGAACCTGCGAATGTCCCTGCGCGGCCGCGGCCGAAACCAGCAGCACAGCGAGCCAAACTAAGGACCGGTGGATCGCAGCTCGCACGGGGCGTCGAAGGTCAGGACGGGTCATGGCGCTTCTTTCATATACCCCATGGAGTATACGACAACGCGCTAAGGCGTATTTGTTCCACATCACCATTCCCGACATGCAAGGCCGGCTGTCCTACGCAGGGTCTAGGTCCGCTGCAAACGGAAACCACGGCCTGCAAGCCTGACGCGTGGCCGGAAGCGGCACGATCAGCAGGCGCATGGTGCGCGACAGTTTCCCCTGGGGCCTTGATGTGGGTCTAAGGGCGCGCAGACTGCTGGCAGGACGGCGGCTCGGTGGATGGCGCTAAAATCCGGCGGTCGATTCGACGCCGCAACTTCGAGGAACTCCATGTCCGCGCCTACACCCCATCACGACGCCGCTCCAGCCGATGCGGTTGAAAGAATTGTTCCGCTGATGCCAGTGGTGCTCCCAGTGGCCGGTGGCCTGCTGATCTTCTTGCTCGCCTTCATCGCCGTCTTCATGGCCTAGCGAGCGACAGGCGCCGCAACGGCGCCTGTGC
>CAISIP010000102.1 GCA_903885415.1 uncultured beta proteobacterium | reverse complement strand
GCCTACGCGATCGCGTTTTTCCTGATCCTGTTTTGGCAGCACACGCTGTGGGCGTCACGCAGCCCGGAATTCCTGCCGCGCAGTCTGGGCATCCTGCAGCCGTTGATATTCCTCCTGCTGGTGGGCAGCAGCCGGCTGGTGGCGCGATTCTGGCTGGCTGGCGGGCGCCGCGCGGACCCCGCGGCAAGGGGGCGCTTGCTGATCTACGGCGCCGGCGATGCGGGGGTACAGACCGCTGCCGCAATTGCCAACGCGCGCCAGTTCGTTCTGGTGGGCTTCGTCGACGACGATCCGGCCAAGGCCGGACGCAGCATCAACGGTGTCACGGTGTACCCGCCGCACAGGATCCGGGATTTGGTGGAGCGCAGCGCGGTGAGCGACATCCTGCTGGCACTGCCCAGCGCAACCCGCGCCCGGCGCAATGACATCATTGCAAGCCTGTCGACAGTAGCGGTCCATATCCGCACCCTACCGGGCATGTCCGATCTGGCCAGCGGTCGCGTCAGCCTGCGCGACTTCACCGAACTCGACATTGAAGACCTGCTCGGACGCAACCCGGTGGCAGCGCAATCGGCCGTTTCGGACCGCAGCATCGCCGACCAGGTGGTGCTGGTCACCGGGGCGGGCGGCAGCATCGGCAGCGAACTGTGCCGCCAGATCGTTCGCGAGCGGCCGCGCCAGTTGCTGCTGCTGGACCACAGCGAGTTCAGCCTGTACAGCATTCACCGCGAGTTGCAGGCGCTTTGTCTTGCGGGCAAGCTCCAGGTCGATTTGCTGCCGTTGCTCGGCAGCGTAGCCAACCCGCGCCGGCTGGGCGAACTGCTGGGGGGTTATCGCCCGCACTGGGTCTACCATGCCGCCGCCTATAAACATGTTCCGATGGTTGAAAGCAACCCGGCCGAGGGCATTCTCAACAATGTGTTTGGCACCTTGAACCTGGCGCGCGCAGCGATGGATGCGGGTGTCGCGAACCTGGTGTTGGTCTCCACCGACAAGGCGGTTCGACCGGCCAATGTGATGGGTGCGAGCAAGCGCATGGCCGAACTGGTCTTGCAGGCGATGGCACAGGGAGCTGGGCCCACGCGGTTTTGTATGGTTCGGTTCGGCAATGTGCTGGGCTCCAGCGGCAGCGTCGTTCCCCTGTTCCGGTCGCAGTTGGCGCTGGGCGGGCCGCTTACGGTGACGCACCCGGATGTGACGCGCTATTTCATGACCATCCCCGAAGCGGCCCAACTGGTACTGCATGCCGGCGCGATGGCACATGGGGGCGAAGTCTTCGTTCTCGACATGGGGGAGCCGGTCAAGGTGATGCAATTGGCCCGGCGCATGATCGAGTTGTCGGGCCTGCGCGTACGCGATCCGGCCACACCCGACGGCGATATCGCGATTGCCGTCACCGGCCTGCGTCCCGGTGAAAAGCTCTATGAAGAACTGCTGATTGGTGACAACCCCCTGCCAACGGCGCATCCGCGCATCCTGAAGGCGCAGGAAGAGTTTCTGCCCTGGCCGGAACTCGTGCTGCAACTCGACATGTTGAGGTCGGCGGCCGATAACGGCGACGTTGCTGCGATGAAATCGGTGCTGCGATCCTGCGTCCGCGGCTACGCCGAACCGGTCAGTCAGACGAATTAGGACCTGCGCCCGGACGATGCTGCACAATCCGGCATTCCCACCGGGTCAAGCCGGCCTCGATCCCCTCCCCGCATCGACATGACCGATCTCTCTACCATCGCCCCGCTGGCCCAGGCCGAGATTCTGGCTCGGGCGCTGCCCTATATCCGCAAGTTTCACGGCAAGACCATGGTCATTAAGTACGGCGGGAACGCGATGACCGACCCTGCGCTGCAGGCGGCTTTTGCGGCCGACGTTGTGCTGTTGAAACTGGTCGGCATCAATCCGGTCGTGGTGCATGGCGGCGGTCCGCAAATTGAAAATGCGCTCAACCGCCTGGGAAAGAAGGGCGAGTTCATCCAGGGAATGCGGGTCACCGACGCTGAAACCATGGAGGTGGTCGAATGGGTGCTCGGCGGCGAGGTCCAGCAGGACATCGTCGGATTGATTAACCAAGCCGGCGGCAAGGCGGTAGGCCTGACCGGACGCGACGGCGCGATGATCCGTGCGCACAAGCTCAAGCTTGTCGATACCCATGACCCTAAGAAGCAACATGATGTTGGCCAGGTGGGCGATATCGACAGCATCGACCCCAGCGTCGTTCGGGCGCTGCAGGACGACGCATTCATTCCGGTTATCAGTCCGATCGGTTTTGGCGAGCACAACGAAAGCTTCAACATCAACGCCGACGTAGTGGCCGGCAAACTCGCGACGGTGCTGGCGGCCGAGAAACTGGTGTTGCTGACGAACACGGCCGGGGTTTTGGACAAGCATGGGAAATTGCTCAAAGACCTTTCGGCGCGGGCGATTGACGCGATGTTTGCCGACGGCAGCATTCACGGCGGCATGCTGCCCAAGATCGCGTCGGCGCTGGACGCCGCCCGTGGGGGTGTTCATTCGGTGCACATCGTAGACGGTCGCGTGCCCCATGTGCT
>CAISIP010000101.1 GCA_903885415.1 uncultured beta proteobacterium | reverse complement strand
ATCGTCCACAGCCTCTTCGTATCCATATTCCCCCGCCGTGTAGGTGTCTTGGTTAAACGCACGCGTGCCGCGAGCATAGGCGCTGTAAGCGGCGCGATTCTTACCGTCGCTCTTGAGGTGCTGGCGCATGTAGTGCGCTGACCATCGCGTGTCGCCCGCCAGCCCCTGCTCGATACGCAGCGAGGCGGTGCCGCCCTGCAACACCACCGGTTGCGACCAGCTCTGGTTGTTGATGTTGATGTCCGGGTTGGGCGGTGTGGGCAGCTGCGTACCCAGAAGGCTGAACCCGGCAGCGCTCGGTTGCGCGCGTCGCGAGTACTCCAGCTCCGCCTCGATGAGCGTGTCACGCCCGAGCCTGCGGTCGAGCGCCAGCGCCAGCAGCCGTCGGCTGCCGTCGGTGTTGTCGGCATACCCCTTCATGGCCTCGGTCGCGAAATTCACCCGGTAGCCGTTCTCCCGATCAATTCCGTAACGGTCGCTGATGTCTCCCTGCAGGCGGACTCCGCCCAGGCCGCTGAGGCTCAGGCTCGCGCTGCGCAGCGGCGTTTCGGTGGGTCGCTTGACCACATAGTTCACCAGGCCACCGGGCGCACTCGTTCCCGCCTGAATGCCGCTGGCTCCCTTGAGGATTTCGACCCGCTCCTTGTTATCCTGCGCAATGAAGGTCTGCGTGCTGATCGGCAGTCCGTCGCGGCGGTAGTTGGCGCTGTTGTCGAGCGTGAATCCGCGGATGGTGAGGAAGTCCCAATAGCCCTGCGCGTTGTAGCTGTCGGTGATGGCCGCGTCGGCCTGTGTGAGGTCGGCCAGCCTGCGCTGGCCCGACGCGCGCAACTGTTCGCCGTCAACGACCAGCACCGATATCGGCAACTCTGAAATCGGCGCGTCGCCGAAGCCGCTCACCTGGGCCCTTCGGGCCGCGCGCTCCTGCGTAATGGTGATGGTCGCCAGCGCAGCTGCAGCAGGCGCCTGCGTCTGGCCGATCAGCGGACAGGCGATGAGCGCAGCGGCGAACGCCGACGGGAGATTCTTCTTGGATGCCATGGCGTTGCTTTCAACGTGATGGCAGGTCGGCGTGCTGGATCGACGGAGGGCAGCACGGAGAAGGCGTGGCGCCGTCGTTAAAGCTTGCTTCCCTGCGCGAGGATTACCTCAGTCAGGTTCAAAGGGACTTTCTCAGCCACGTCGTCTCCGGCGCAGCACCCCTAGCGATAGGCGCCTTGCAGCGCCTCAGAATTCTAGTCGACTCAGTCGAAGACCGGCGTTTCAACGCCCAGCACCTTGTGCAGCTTGGGACTGGTGGTCGTGTACTGCAGATGAATCTTTTTGTCTGGGAATATGAACGGCGCCGCGCCAAATGCGGCCAACGCGCACTCATGAAAGCCGCTTAGTATGAGTTTCTTCTTTCCCGGGTAGATGTTGATATCTCCCACGGCAAATATGCCAGGCACATTGGTTGAAAATTTTTCCGTGTCGACCTTGAGTTGCTTGCGCTCGATGTCCAGTCCCCAGTGAGCGATCGGGCCGAGTTTGGGACTCAGGCCGAAGAACACCAGCATGATGTCAAGCGGCACGATGCGGGTGATGCCGTCCGACCCGGTGACCTTGGCGCCGACCAGCTTGCCGCCATGCTCTTCTATCCCGGTGATCTGGCCGACGATGAACTGCATTTCGTAGGCATCGCACAGTGCGCGCATTCTTGCCACGCTGGCTGGCGCGGCCTTGAAGCCGTCTCGGCGGTGAATCAGTATCACGCTGTCGGCCTTGTGTGGCCCTTCCTTGGCGAAGTCCAGTGCCCAGTCGAGCGCGGAATCACCGCCCCCGACGACGATCAGGTTCTTGCCTGCAAAATCGTCCGGATCTTTGACGCGGTAGTGCAACTGCGTCCCTTCGTATCGCTCGAGTCCGTCCACCTTGAGGAGCCGAGGCTGAAAAGCGCCAACCCCCGCCGCGATGAAGACCGTTTTTGTCAGGAACTGCGTTCCATGAGAGGTCTGGATAAAAAACCGCTCGTCGTCCCGCTTCTCAAGTGCCGTGACCTCCTGCCCCAGATGGAATACCGCGCCAAAGGGCGCTATTTGCTTGAGCAGCGCGTCGGTGAGTTCCTGGCCGGTGCACACTGGCACCGCGGGTATGTCGTAGATCGGCTTGTCCGGGTAGAGTTCAACGCACTGTCCGCCCGGATAGGCCAGCGAGTCGATGACATGTGCCTTGATCTCCAGCAGGCCGAGCTCGAATACCTGAAACAGTCCGACCGGACCGGCGCCGACGATCACGGCGTCGGTCTCTATCGGCCCCTTGGCCTGCGCAGGTGCACCTACTTCGTGGACGAGCATCAGCGAATCAGTTTCCCGAGCTTGTCGGTGCGGTCTTTCCAATCATCCGCGTCCGGCGGCGGCACCTTGCGCTTGGTGATGCTTTTCCAGGTCGGTAGCTTGGCGAGTTCCGCGTTCAGTTTGGTCATGTGCTGCTGGTCTGCCGGTACGTCTTCTTCGGCATAGATCGCGTTGACCGGACACTCCGGTATGCACACGGCGCAGTCGATGCATTCGTCCGGATCGATGGTGAGGAAGTTCGGCCCTTCCCGGAAGCAGTCGACCGGGCAAACGTCGACGCAGTCGGTGTACTTGCAGTTGATGCAGGCTTCTGTGACGGTATGGGTCATGTTCCTTGAAGGGGTCCGGTGTGGGTCGCGCTGGAAAAGCCGCCCATTTTATTGTTTTTCTGACCATGGTCGCGCATGGCGATCGTGCATGGCCCACGCTGGTGCGGGCCGGGTCTGGCAAGTCGGCCTTTGTTAACTGGCCTCAGGATGGGCGGGCGAAGCGTGGCGCGGTGTCCACCGCGTCGCCCTGGTAGTAGCTGTCGAAGCGCTCAAACTGGCGTTGCACGATGCCGGGGTCCTGGTCCGCACGCAGTACCGCCGTGTCGAAACCAGCGCGCTGCAGTTGAACAAGCTGGTCCACCAAAACGTCGCCCGTGGCGCGGATCTCGCCCTTAAATCCCACCCGTCGGCGCAGCAAGAGCGCCTGGCTGTAGGCGCGGCCGTCGGTGAACTTGGGGAAATGCAGGTCGATCCGCTGCACGCCGTCGAGACACTGCGAACGCGGGTCAGCGTCGTTGGCGAGCGCCAGCGCATGGGCCCCGGACGCTTCAGCGTCCAAGCCCGTGGGCGCGACAAGGCGAATGCTCCATTTCATGCTGCTATGGCCTCCGATTCTGGCGCCGCGCTCAGCGCCGTGCGCCCGGTGCTCAGGCGCGCGCGGTTGGCAGCAGCCTTGAAGGGCGCGACGCCTACGCGGCGCAGCGTGTCGATGAAGCGCTCGCTGCGGGCCCCGACGCTGCTGCGTTGCTCGCGGTACGTGGCTAGCAGCGCCTCGATGGCATCGACCACCTCGCCTGCGGCAAAGGAAGGGCCGATCACCTTGCCTGCCTCGGCGCTGCCGCTGAGCGCTGAGCCGTCGGACCCGCCGAGCGTTATCTGATACCACTCCTGCCCGTCCTTGTCCACTCCCAATATGCCGATGTGGCCGCTGTGGTGATGGCCGCATGAGTTGATGCAGCCGCTGATGTGCAGATCGATTTCACCCAGGTCGTGCAGGTCGTCCATGTCTTGGTAGCGTTCGGTGATGGCCT
>CAISIP010000100.1 GCA_903885415.1 uncultured beta proteobacterium | reverse complement strand
ACGTCGTCCCAGCTCAGGTTCTCGCACCGGGCGGCCGATCGGGACGTGGGAAAGCCGGTGATCTTGCCGCGGATCTCGGGTGGATGGTTCTCGAAACGGGGCATGCCCGAAACGAGCAGGTAGCGCGCCATCACCGATGCGAACCAGCGCGGATGCGAGAGCATGTCGAGCATCGAGCGGACCGACAGCGAGAACGGCACCGTGAATCCGTTGCGGACGTTGTACTCGCGATTGGGCACCACGGAACAGTCGACGGTGAGCATCAGGGCGTCGAAGCCGAGATCGCGCACCCGTTCCACCATCGCATGCGAGATCCGACGGTCGGCGAACATATTGAGCTGGAACCAGAGCGTGCCGCCGGCGTCGCGCACGATGGTTTCCATCGATGTCATGGAATTCGACGCCAGCGTGAAGGGAACCCCGGCATCGGCCGCGGCCCGTGCCAGCTCCAGTTCGCCCTGGTACCACACGAGTCCAGCCGATCCGGTGGGCGCCACCGCGACCGGCATCGGCAACGGCTTGCCGAAGAGTTCGCCGGCGGCGCTGCGCCCGGCGACATCGACCAGCACGCGCGGCAACAGCCGGATGCGCTCAAACGCGGCCCGGTTCTCGCGCAGCGCGACTTCGTCCTCCACCCCGCGATCGATGTACTCGAAGATCCCCCTGGGCAGCCGGCGCGCGGCCAGGTCCCGAAGCTCGTGGAGGTTGTACGCGGGAATCGCGGCGCGGGCAGTCATCGGCTGAGCAGTCGCAAAGCGGCGATACCCGCCCGCATCAGGGCAGCGGACCGACCCCTCACTCCGGCTTGACGTTCGCTTCGGCGATGACGTCCGCCCAGCGCTTGACGTCCTCGCGCACCAGCCGATCGAATGCCTCGCGCGGCATGTCGGTCACTTCCATGCCGAGATCGGTGATCGCCTTGCGCACTTCCGGCGTGGTGATCGCCCTGCGAATCTCGTTGTTCAGCAACTCGACAACGGCGCTGGGCGTCCCCGCAGGAGCGAAGATGCCCTGCCAGACCGCCACGTTCAGCGGATAGCCCTGCTCGGTGGCGGTAGGGACCGCGGGGAACGTCGAAGTGCGAGCGCGGCCCAGCGCCGCGATCGGCACCACCTGTCCGGCATTCGCCGGTTGCAGCGCGGTCGAGACCGTGACCGGGAGAATGGGGAGGTGCCCGCCGATGAGATCCGTCATCGCCGGACTGCCGCCCTTGTAGGCGACGTGCGTCATCTCCAGCTTCATCGTGCGCTTGAGCAGCTCCATGCTCAGGTGCTGCACCGTGCCGACGCCTGCTGATCCGAAGGCCACGTTCTTGCCGCCCCCGTAGCCGGCGAGATCCTTCAGGCTGCGGATCTGGGTCGCGGGATTGGCGACGATGACGAGTTGCAGTTCTGTCAACGCCGCCACGGGCACGAAATCGCGCACGGGGTCGTAGCCGACGTTCTTCATGAACGACGGGTTGATCGAGTACGCGCCGGGCTCGGCGATGACCAGCGTGTAGCCGTCGGCCGGGGACTTCGCGACGCTGGCCAGACCAATGGTGCCGCCGGCCCCCGCGCGGTTCTCGACCACGAACGGCTGGTTGAGGCTTGCCTGCAGGCGGGCGGCGACGATACGCGCCAGCGCGTCGTTGGCGCCGCCGGTCGTGAACGGAACGACGATGCGGACGGGCTTGCTGGGATAGGCCTGCGCGCCGGCGACGCTGGCGACGAAAAGCGCCGCCAGACCCGCAAGCGTGCGCGCGAGAAATGTTGCTGCGAACATGTGAAACTCCCTGGGGCGTGAGCGGATGGGCGAGAGCGCGGGCGAGTGTAGCACCCGGGTCCGGCGGCCCGTCTCAGCCGGGCGTGGCATGCGCACCGGCCCGCGTAGGGTTGAGCCCCTTGTCGGCGCCCGATCCGGGCCCCTGCGCCGGTGCAAGTCCGAATACGGATAGGCCTTTCAAGCACACAAGCCGCAGTATCGCGCCCTGGAACAGGCTTCAAATTCCGGGGAAACCCTGGATTTCCCAACCCTGAATTTCCCGCCCGTGTGGCAGGTTCACCATGAAAAAGCGCCGTAAGCACGACCCATAGCGTTGCGACGGGTGCGTCGGGCGCAGGCCTAGCCAGCGGCAAGTCAAAATCGCCGCCTCAACCATTCACCAACTGATGCGCTGATCGACCTCATAGCCCGGTGCCGGTTGCGCCGCCAGATCCCAGTCCGGCTCAATTTTCGCCCCGTCATCCGACTGCGCATCACCACACTCATCCCACAGCGGTGGAGCGCGTGCCGGGGATATGCGCGGGGGCTCCGAGTCGGCCCCGATGTGATCGAGAATCCGCCTGATCTGCACGCCCTCGGTAATGAGCGCGATCAGGCGCATCTGTCCACCGCACTTCGGGCGCAGCAGCGGGAACACTTCGTAGATTCTGGACTGCCCGCATGCTCGGCTTGGTGTGGCGACTGTTCGCTGACCGTCATGCCGCAGACCGGGTCCTTCGGTGCCTCGGTGCTCGCGACCGGCGACGGAAGCCCGCGCTCATGTCCATGGCCATGCGCGTGGTCGTGCAAGTTCGCATCGGCAAGCGCTTTGTCGTGCGAGTGGCCCGCATGGCCGGCGTCATGGTGCCCATGGTGCCCGTGGCCACCGTGGCCGTGGAACAGGTGCATCACCGGGCACGCGAGCAGCAGCAGGTAGGGCCAGTAGCCGGCGACGTGCCCCCAGTGCTCGCGCAGCAGGAAGAAGGCGCGATCAGCGCCGTCATCGCTGCGGCGATCCACAGCGCCCGCGCAGGCCGCGTTGACGCGGCGGACGAGTTCGGTGCATGCAGTTGGTCGGTCGACATGGTGGGCCCTTGTAAGTTCCTTGGGCTTCAACCTTGCGGTGGCATGGGTCGATGGCTGCAAAGGTAGACCTTCCCATGATGTGAAGGTCAAGCGGTTTTTCGCGTCTGGCCGATGCGCGGGATGAAGCGAGGTGTGCTCGCGGCGTAGCGATCGAACTCGGCGCCGAATTGCGCCCGCATCTCCGCCTCCTCGGTGATGGCCAGCCTGCCGTACATGATCAGCAGGACCGGGAACATCAACAGGGTCAGCACGGTGGGCCACTGCAGCAGGAAGCCCAACAGGATGAGCACGAAGGCGACGTACTGCGGGTGGCGAATGCGTTCGTACGGCCCGCTGATGGCCAGGGTATGGCGCCGCTGCGCGCGGTACAGCACATTCCAGGCGCTGGACAGCAGCCAGAAACCGCCACCCAGGAGCGCATAACTCAGCAGGTGCAGCACGCCGGAGTGCGGATCGCCGCCGAAGCCCTTGTCGCCCAGCAGGGTCGCCCAGAGGTGGCCGGCGTCGTGCGACAGGATGTCCAATCCGGGGTAGCGTGTCTGGAGCCAGCCCGACAGCAGGTAGATCGTCAGCGGGAAGCCGTACATCTCGACGAAGAGCGCAACGATGAAAGCGGCGAACGCCCCGAAGGTGCGCCAGTCGCGCGCCGTCTGGGGCTTGAAGAAGCTGAACGCGAACATGATGAAGATGGCCGAGTTCAGCAGCACCAGGCTCCACAGGCCATAGGCGGGTGTGCTTTCGTTCATGGTGCACCTCCGGCGTTGTCCCGAGGCGCCGGCGCGCGCGGATTGGCATGCCCGTGATGGCCGTGGTCCCGTGTAGGCAGGGCATCCATACGGCCTCCCGGGTTGTCGACTGTCACTGGGTCGATGGCGGAGTTGGCAGACGCTGCATCATCATTTCCATCATCATCTGCATCATCTCCATGCGCCCCTCCATCATCTGGTGGCGCTTGGCCATCTCGGCGGGCATGCCCTTGCTGTCGCCCATGCCGCCGCCCATCGAGCCCATGGCGCCCATGCCGGCCATACCGCCCATGCCCTTCATCATCCCCATGCCGTCCTGCATGGACTTCATGTGATCGGCCATCAGGGCCTGGCGCTCGGCGGGCGTCTTCGCGTTCATCATCTTGTCGTGCATCTCGCGCATGGCCTTCATGCGGTCCTGCATCGCAGGCATCGCCGCCGCCGTCGTCGCGTCGGGGTGATGGCCGGCGTGCTCGTCGGCCTTGGCCGGGTTGGACGCTCCGGGGCTCGCGCAGGCCGAGACAAAGGCAATGGCCGTCAGCGCTGCAAGGGACTTGAGGGAATTCATGTGGATCTCCTGGTGGGTGGGCGCGAGCGGCAGCTCGCAGTGAGAGCGGCTTGTTCCGTCCTGTGTGGCGGGGACCGCCAGCGGATCGGCACTGCGCAAGCCGCCGGCACGGGAGCGTGTCCCGCCGGCGCCCAGACGGTGCGGCGCAGCTGGCGGCGGTCGAAGTGAAAGGCGGACATCGCGTGAATATGAGCCATTGCAGAATACGACTCTGTTCGGCAGCGCACTTGAGCAGCGTCGATCGGCGCAGCCATCCACCCGAGGGACTCTACTGCCGCATCAGCGTGACGGAAAGCTTCGCCGGGTACCGCACGTCCTTGTCGACGTGGTAGTGGAAGTTGAAGTTGAGGACCCGGTCGGCCTCGAAGGCCCACTTGACGGTCTGTCCCGCATCTAGCGAATCGTAAATCTCAGCAAATTTCCGGGGACGATCGTCAGGATGCGATCGAAGCGCCTTCCATCCTGCCACTGCAAGTCGATGACTTCTGCCCGCACGACGCCCGCGCCGAGCTACATCGCGACGCCAGCCAAGATGCTGACCGGCGCGCGCGGCCGAAGTGCCCCCGCCATGGCGCGGCGCTTCACTTCGCAGCCTGGATGTCGGTCACCATGAAGCCCGTGTCGGACTTCTGGACGACGAAGCGGACCTTGTCCCCGACCTTGAGCTTGTCGAGCACGCTGGCGTCCTTCACCTGGAAGACCATGGTCATCGGGGGCATGTCCAAGCTCTTGATCTCGCCGTGCTTGATGGTGAGCTTCTTCGCTTCCTTGT
>CAISIP010000099.1 GCA_903885415.1 uncultured beta proteobacterium | reverse complement strand
GTCGCCGAGACCTTCGGATACAAGGCCTCCCCGTTCGGCACTGACGTGTCCTCGCTGCCTCCCTCCACCGGCGCCGACGCGCCGTCGCCAAGCGCAACGCGCAGGAAAGCGGCGGTGGTGCGCGCCAGCGAGGCGCTGATGCGCCGCTACTACTGGGCGGCCAAGGCCGTTACGCAACTCAACCAGATACTGCTGCTCAATCTGGAAGAACGGCTGTACCCGTCGACACAGGCGCCGCGGCCGATCAATCTGCGCTTCAACGACAAGGCCGGGATGCTCGACGTTGCGAGCGACGACCTGTACCAGCGCGAACCGCACGCCATACTGGAGACCTTCTGGCTGTACCAGACAACCCTGGGCATCAAGGGGCTTTCGAGTCGCACGCTGCGTGCGCTGTACAACGCGCGGGGCCTGATGGGCGCCGCTTTTCGCAGCGACCCGGCCAACCGCCAGACCTTTCGCAACATCGTGATGGAGCACGATGGACTCACCCACGCGATGCGGCTCATGAACCAGACATCGGTGCTGGGTCGCTACCTCTGGGTCTTCCGGCGCATCGTCGGCCAGATGCAGCACGACCTGTTCCATGTCTATACGGTCGACCAGCACATCCTGATGGTGCTGCGCAACATGCGCAGGTTCTTCATCGTCGAGCACGCGCACGAGTACCCTTTTTGCTCGCAGCTGGCAGCGGGCTGGGACAAGCCCTGGATTTTGTACCTCGCAGCGCTGTTTCACGATATCGCCAAGGGTCGCGGGGGCGACCATTCCGCTCTTGGCGGCGGTGACGTGCGGCGCTTTTGCCGGCAACACGCGATCGGCCGCGACGATGCGGCGATGGTCGAATTTCTGGTGCGCGAACACCTGTCGATGAGCCACACGGCGCAGAAGTCCGACCTCAGCGACCCCGACGTCATTCAGGCTTTTGTCGCCAGGGTAGGCAGCGAGCGCCACCTCACCGGGCTGTACCTGCTGACGGTGGCCGATATCCGCGGAACCTCGCCCAAGGTATGGAATGCCTGGAAAGGCAAGCTGCTCGAGGACCTGTACCGACTGAGTTTGCGCGCCCTTGGCGGTGGCGCACCCGATCCGGAAGCCGAGGTTGAGGCGCGCAAGCGCGAGGCGCTGGTGATGATCGCGCTGTATGCGCTGCCCTTTGAGGCGCACAAGCGCCTGTGGGACACGCTCGACGTGGGTTACTTCATGCGCCACGACGCCGCCGACATCGCCTGGCATACCCGCCAACTGTCGCGCTTGGTGGGATCGGGTCAGCCGGTGGTACGCGCGCGGCGCTCGCCGGTCGGTGAAGGCCTGCAGGTGCTGGTCTACACGCCGGACCAGAGTGACCTGTTCGCGCGCATTTGCGGCTATTTCGACCAGGGCGGCTTCAGCATCCTCGACGCACGGGTGCACACCGCGCGCAACGGCTACGCGCTCGACACCTTCGAGATCAGCACCAGCGCGATGCCCGAGCATTACCGCGAACTGACCAGCAGGGTCGAGAACGGACTGGCCAAGGCGATCTCCGAGTCGGGTCCCCTTCCCGAGCCGGGCCGCGCCCGGGTATCGCGGCGGGTCAGAAGCTTCCCGGTCACACCGCGGGTGACGCTGCGGCCTGACGAAAAAGCCCAGCGCTGGCTGATCAATATTTCGGCCAGCGACCGGGTCGGACTGCTGTACGCCGTCGCCAGGGTGCTGGCGCGCCACCAGATCAGTCTGCAACTGGCGAAGGTGGCGACGCTGGGCGAGCGCGTCGACGATACCTTCCTAGTCCATGGGCCGCAGTTGCAGAACAACCGGACCCAGATCGAGGTCGAAACCGAGCTGCTGCAGGCGCTGGCCTGAAGCCCAGCGCTCAATCGTCCTGCTCGGCGTCCAGTCCCGGGAACAGCACCTCGGTGAAGCCGAAGCGGCTGAAGTCGCGCACCCGCATCGGATAGAGCACGCCGATCAGGTGGTCGCACTCGTGCTGCACCACGCGGGCGTGAAAGCCGTCGGCGACCCGGTCGATCGGGTCGCCGTAGGGGTCCAGGCCGGTGTAGCGGATGCGGCCATAGCGCGGCACGATGGCGCGCAGGCCCGGCACCGACAGGCAGCCTTCCCAGCCCTCCTCCTGGGCCACCGCGCCGTCCACGTCCTCCAGCGGCGTGATCAGCGGGTTGAGCAAGACCGTTTGCGCCACCGGTGCAGCGTCGGGGTAGCGCGGATTGTGCGCGTTGCTGCCAAAGATCACCAACTGCAGGTCGACGCCGATCTGCGGTGCCGCCAGACCGGCGCCGTTGGCCGCGCGCATGGTGTCCAGCATGTCGGTGATCAGCCGGTGCAGTTCGTCGCTGTCAAACGCCGTCACCGGCTGCGCAACCCGTAGCAGCCGCGGGTCGCCCATCTTCAGGATCTCACGTACCGCCATCGATCAGTTCCTTCAATGCGTCTTCGTCTATCACGGCCACGGCGAGCGCGCGTGCCTTGTCCAGTTTGCCACCGGCGTCGGCTCCGGCGAGCAGGTAGTCTGTCTTCTTGCTGACCGATCCGACCACCTTGGCGCCTGCCGCCTCGATCAGCTCCCGCGCTTGCTCGCGCCCCATCGTCGGCAGCGTTCCGGTGATAACAAAGGTCTTGCCAGCCAGCGGCCTGCTGGCCGCCCCCGCTGGCGCGTTCTCGCTCCAGTGCAAACCGCAGGCGCGCAACTGGGCGAGCACTTCGCGGTTGTGCGGCTGGTCGAAAAATGTGCGCAGACTGCGTGCGACCACAGGTCCGACCTCGCTGACCTCCTCCAGCTGCTGCTCGCTCGCCTGAATGATCGCGTCGAGCGAGCCGAAATGGCGCGCCAGCTCTTTGGCGGTCGCGTCGCCCACGTGGCGTATACCCAAACCGAACAGGAAGCGCGCCAGCGTCGTACTCTTGGATTTTTCGATGGCGTCCAGCAGCTTGCCAGCAGACTTGTCGGCCATGCGATCCAGGCCGGCGAGTTCCGCCAGTCCAAGCCGGTACAGATCGGGCAGCGTGCGCACCGCGCCGCTGTCGACCAGCTGCTCGACCAGCTTGTCGCCGAGCCCGTCAACTTCGACCGCGCGGCGCTGCGCGAAGTGCAGGATCGCCTGCTTGCGTTGCGCGCTGCAAAAAAGTCCGCCGCTGCAGCGATGGTCTGCCTCGCCCTCCTCGCGGACGGCCGACGCGCCGCAGACCGGGCAGCAAGCCGGCATGGCAAAGGGCTGGGCGCCCGCGACACGGCGCTCGGGCAGCACCGCGACCACCTCGGGAATCACATCGCCGGCGCGCCGCACGACGACGCTGTCGCCGACGCGCACATCCTTGCGCCGCGCTTCGGCCTCGTTGTGCAGCGTGGCGTTGGTGACGGTCACGCCGCCCACAAACACCGGCGCGAGTTTGGCCACTGGTGTCAGCTTTCCGGTCCGTCCCACCTGCACGTCGATCGCCTGCACCGTCGTCACCTGCTCCTGCGCCGGATACTTGTGCGCCACCGCCCAGCGCGGTTCGCGGGTGACGAAGCCCAGGCGTTGCTGCAGGTCGAGCCGGTTGAGCTTGTAAACAACGCCGTCTATGTCGTAGCCCAGCGTCGCCCGCGTGGCGCCGATGCGCGCGTGGTAAGCGGCGAGCGCATCGGCGCCCGTCGCCAGTGCGACCCAATCGCAGACCGGAAAGCCCCAGCCCGCCAGCCGCTGCAGCATGCCGTAATGTGTGCCGAAGTCCGGGCCGCCCGCCTCGGGTGCGGTGACCTCGCCCAGGCCGTAAGCAAAAAAACGCAGCGGTCGCTGGGCCGCGATGGCCGGGTCGAGCTGGCGCACCGCGCCGGCTGCTGCGTTGCGCGGGTTGACGAAGGTCTTCTCGCCCTTCGCGCCAGCGGCGATCTTGGCACTTTGACCCCGGTTGAGCGCGTCGAAGTCGTCACGGCGCATATAGACCTCGCCGCGCACTTCAAGCAGCGCCGGCGCGTCGCAAGGCAGTCGCAGCGGAATCTGCTCGATGGTGCGGATATTGCGCGTCACGTCCTCGCCGCTCTCGCCGTCGCCGCGGGTCGCAGCCTGCACCAGCACCCGATCCTGGTAGCGCAAGCTCATCGCCAGTCCGTCGAACTTGGGCTCGGCGACATACTCGACCGCAGGATCGTCGGCCGCCAGACCCAGTTCGCGGCGCACCCGCAGGTCAAAGGCCAGCGCGCCGGCGGCTGTGGTGTCGGTCTCGGTGCGAATGCTGAGCATGGGAACCACGTGGCGCACGCTGGCGAACTGCGCCAGCGCCTTGCCGCCGACGCGCTGGGTCGGCGAGTCGGCCAAGGCCCGCTGCGGATCGAGTGCCTCAAGCGCCTGCAGTTCCTGGAACAGGCGGTCGTATTCGGCGTCGGGAACCAGCGGATCGTCGAGAACGTAATACTGGTGGGCATGGCGTTGCAGTTCCTGGCGCAGCCACTGCGCCCGCACGCGCTGTTGCGCCAAGGCCTGCAAGTCCGCATCCCCCGCCACCCCCGGTGCCAGCGCGTCGTCGCCGATCATGGGGCAGCCAGCCTCAGGAAAAAAGCCGGCGCGCCAGCGCCGATCCGGCTGCGAGTTCGCGCTCCTCAAGCGTGTCGTAGAGTGCCTCGATCTCGGAGCCGATATCGGCCATCGCTTCGACCGACAGCAACTGTCCGTTGTCGTCGGTCACCGCGCCGTCCATCACCTGCGCCAGCGCGGTGGCGGCAGCGCACATGCGCTCGAAGGGTTGCTCGTGCCGCTCGACCTGCGCGACGTCAAGCGCCAGCGTCAACGACCGGATCGCGGCCTGCGTCGGGTCCTCGGCCAGCGCCGCCTGGCTGTCGAAAGCCAGGCTCAGCACCGGCGGCATTCCGTCTCGGCTCGCCGCCATCACCATGCGCCCGGGCAGCACACCTGCCACAAAGCCCAGGCGCGACGCATGCTGCTGCACATAACCCGGACTCCAGGCCGCGCTGCGTGCGCGCAGCGTGAAACCCAGTTGCGCGTCATGCGCGCTGGCAAAAATATCGAGTTCGCGGGCGCGCGCCACCTCCTCCAGCATCTCGGGGAAATCCGGGGTCGCGTTCACCGCGTCGCAGAAAGCCTGCGCCTTGACCACAAACTCCGAGTATTCGATTTCATTGAGCGCGCCCGATCGGTTCGCGAGCTGCACTGCCGCCTGAAAAGCGCTGTAGCGTTGACCCGCAGCCGGCGTTTCCCAGCGCCCATCGACGGCGTTCATGCCCTCGATGGAAAAGGGCTTGCTGCCGACGCGCCGTGTTGCCGGAGAGGCCGCCAGCGCGGCCTCTCCCGATACCAAGCCTTCCAGCGCAATCGGGGCGATCACGTCGATCAGCGCGTCAATGCCCGCCTTCCTCTCGGGCGCAGGCAACGGGAACTGGTCCGGTCCGAATGGGTCCGGGCGCAGCCCCGGTTCTTCAGCGGGTCCGACCTCGGGTTCGTCGTCACTGTGCGGCCGCAATGGCTGTCGGGGCGCCATCCTGCCCGAGGACCAGGCGCTGTGCGCCACCACCGCGGCCAGTACGACCCCGCCCGCCACCGCCAGGGCAATCTGCAGCGTGCCCATAGGCGATCAGGCGACCATGGACACGGCGGCGTCCATGTCGACGGCAACTATCCGGGATACGCCCTGTTCCTGCATCGTGACTCCTATCAGCTGCTCGGCCATTTCCATGGCAATCTTGTTGTGACTGATGAACAGAAACTGGGTCTCGCGGCTCATGCTGGTCACCAGCTTGGCATAGCGCTCCGTGTTGGCGTCGTCAAGCGGCGCGTCCACTTCGTCAAGCAGGCAAAAAGGCGCCGGGTTGAGCTGAAAAATGGCAAATACCAGGGCGATGGCCGTGAGCGCTTTCTCGCCCCCGGACAGCAGATGGATAGTCTGGTTTTTCTTGCCCGGCGGCTGGGCGATCACCTGCACGCCGGAGTCCAGAATTTCCTCGCCGGTGATCACCAGCCGCGCGTTGCCGCCGCCAAACAGCTCGGGGAACATCCTGCCAAAGTGCTGATTCACCGCGTTGAATGTCGCAGACAACAGCTCGCGGGTCTCGCCGTCTATCTTGCGGATGGCGTCCTCAAGCGTCGCCATGGCCTCGTTCAGGTCGGCCGACTGCGCATCCAGAAACTGCTTGCGCTCGCGCGCGCTCGCCAATTCGTCGAGCGCTGCCAGGTTGACCGCGCCGAGCGCCGCCACTTCAACGTTGATGCGGTCGATCGACGCCTGCAAACCGCTAAGGCGCACCTTGCCCTGTTCGATCGACGCCGCCAGCGCCTCGGTCTGCACCGCAGCCTCGATGAGCAGTTGTTGGTACTGCTCGCAGCCCAGCCGCGCCGCCTGCTCCTTCAACTGAAACTCGGTGATGCGCTGGCGCAGCGGATCGAGCGCGCGCTCCAGCTGCAGGCGGCGCTCGTCGCTCGCGCGCAGCTTGGCGGTCAGGTCGTCGTACTCGCTGCGCTTGAGCGCCAGCGCGCCTTCACGCTCGAGCTTGAGCGCCAGCGCGTCCTGCAAGCCGGCCTGCGCGGCGGCGTCACTCAGGCGAGTCAGCTCGGCCTCGGCGCGCTCCCTTTCTTCGGCGATCGCCTGCGCCTGCTGCGACGCGGTCTCGATCGCCCGGGCGAGTTCTTCCCCGCGTGCCTGCAGGCTACGCAGCGCGAACGCCGCCTCCTGCGCCTGACGCTCCACCGCCCGCTGCTGCTCGCGACTTTCTCCCAAAATACGCTGCGCCTGCACCACCCGGTCGTCGCGCTGCGCATGGCGCTCCTGTGCGTCGGCCAGCTGCATGTCGAGCTCCTCGAAGCGGGCCTCGGCGACGGCGCCGCGCTGCTGCAGATCGTCGATCTGGGAATCGACCTCGGCCAGGTCGACCTCGATCTGCGTCTTGCGCGAGCGCGTCTGCTCGGCGAGCTGCTGCTGGCGCAGCGTTTCGACCTGCAGCGCGTGGGCATCGGTCTGGGTCTGGGCCGCCTCGCGGCGCAACTGCAGCAGTTGCTGCGAGACCTGCGCGTAGGCCGCTTCGGCGCGTGCCAAAGCCTGTCGCGTCTGCTCGCACATCAGCAACTGCGCGCGCAGTTGCCGGTCAAGCTGTTCTATTTCCTGCGCCCGCGCCAGCAGACCCGCCTGTTCCGAATCAGGCGCATAAAAACCGACGCTGTAGGCCGACACCGCGTGGCCTGCCGGCACATAAATGATCTCGCCTTCGGCCAGCTTGCCGCGCTGCGCCAGCGCGTCCTCAAGCGTCGCGGCCGTGTAGCAACCGCGCAGCCAGTCGCGCAGCACCGCACCCTGCCCGGCCTCGCTGACCCGTATCAGATCCGACAACCTGGGAAGGACGGCAGCGCCCTGTGTGACCCCGGCCTGCGGCGCGCTGAAGAAGCTCAGCTTCGCCGGTGGCGCGTCCACCGCGAAAGCGCCCACCATGTCCAGCCGCGACACCTCCAGCGCCCCGAGTCGCTCGCGCAGGGCCGACTCCAGCGCATTTTCCCAGCCCGCCTCGACATGGATGCGGCTCCACAGGCCCTGCATGGCATCGAGCTCGTGCTTGCGCAGCCAAGGCAGCAGCTTGCCCTCGGTACGGACCTTTTCCTGCAAGGCCCTGAGCGCTTCCAGCCGGGCCGACAGCGAGGCCTGCTGCGCCGCCTCGGCGTTGACGCTCGCCTGCTGGCTGCGCCGGGCTTCCTCGAGTGCCGGCAGCGCGTCCTGCAAATCATGGAGTCTGGCGTCTGCCTCCAGCGCATCCTGCTGCGTCTGGGTAAACCGGGCCAGCAGCGCGTCGAGCGCCGCCTGATCGGGCGCTTCAAGCGCCCTGTGGTCGGAGCCCATGCGCTCACGGCGGCCTTCGAGCTGGCGCGACTGTTCCTGCACGCTGCGCTGTTCTGCCGCCAGCACTTGGATCTGCTGCTGCACCAAGACGACGGCGGAGCGCTGCGCGTCGGCGCCGGACTGCGCCATCCGCAGCGCCTCCTCAAGTTCCGGCAACTGCTGCCCATGGTCCTCGGCCTGCGCCTGCAGGACCTGGCTTTGCTCTTGCGACAGTAGCGCGCTTTCTGCGAGCCGGGCGGTCTCGTCCTGCGCGTCCTGGCGCCGGGTCGCCCATTCGGCACCCTGTTCCTGCAGCGCGCCAAGGCGCTGCACAACCCGCTGCCGGCCCTCGACGACGTAGCGGATTTCGGCCTCCAGCCTCCCGACCTCGGTGCTCGCCTCGTACAGCCGACCCTGTGCCTGGTTCACCTGGTCGCCGGCTGCGTAATGCGCCTGCCGCACGAGTTCCAGGTCGGCCTCGACATGGCGCAGGTCGGCCACCATGCTCTCCATCGCGTTGACCGCGCCTTGCGCTTCGACCAATACCCGCGCCTGCTCGGCCTGCGCCTCGCACAGCTTGAGGTACCACAGCTGCTGCTGGCGCAGCGCGACATCGGATTGCAGCGTCTTGTAACGTTGCGCGACCTCGGCCTGCTTCTCCAGTTTCTCCAGGTTGGCGCCGAGTTCGCGCAGGATGTCCTCGACCCGGGTCAGGTTTTCGCGGGTGTCGGCCAGCCGGTTCTCGGTCTCGCGCCGCCGTTCCTTGTACTTGGAAACGCCGGCGGCCTCCTCCAGGAAAAGCCGCAGTTCCTCGGGCTTGGACTCGATGATCCGGCTGATGGTGCCCTGTCCGATGATGGCGTAAGCGCGCGGGCCCAGCCCGGTTCCGAGGAAGACATCCTGGACATCGCGCCGGCGCACCGGCTGGTTGTTGATGTAATAGCTGCTGGTACCGTCGCGCGTCAGGACGCGTTTGACGGCGATTTCAGCGAACTGGCCCCACTGGCCTCCGGCGCGGTGGTCAGCGTTCTCGAACACCAGCTCCACGCTGGAGCGGCTCGCCGGCTTGCGGCTGGTGGTTCCGTTGAAAATGACGTCCTGCATCGATTCGCCGCGCAGCTCGCTGGCGCGGCTTTCGCCCAGCACCCAGCGTACCGCGTCCATGATGTTGGACTTACCGCAGCCGTTGGGGCCCACGACGCCCACCAGCTGGCCGGGCAGCATGAAATTGGTGGGCTCCGCGAAGGACTTGAAGCCCGACAGCTTGATCGAATTCAGGCGCACGAAAGGCTGTTACCAGGTTGTTGCAGAGGTTGGCGTCGCACTTACAAGGCGCGCTGTGCAAGGCCCGCCGCTAACGTGGAATGATACCCTGTGGATTATTCACGCTAGGCCGGATAATCTGTTCCCATGAATCCCCTGCTGCAGCGTTTGAACCCGTACCCTTTTGAGAGGCTGCGCGCGTTGTTCGCCGGCGTCACGCCCGATCCGGCTTACCGCGCCATCAGCCTGGGCATAGGAGAACCCAAGCATCCGACCCCGGCCTTCATCGCGCGGGCGATGCAGGCCTCGGTGGACGGTCTTCCGAGCGGGCTGGCGGCTTATCCGGCCACCGCAGGCGAGCCGGCGCTGCGCGGCGCCTTTGCCGGATGGTTGCGCCGCCGCTATGGGCTCGAGCTCGACGCCGCGAGCCAGCTCCTGCCTGTCAACGGCTCGCGCGAGGCGCTGTTTTCCCTGGCCCAGACCATCGTCGACCCGAATCCTCCCACCGGGCCGGGCAGCGCGCTGGTGATCTGCCCCAACCCCTTCTACCAAATCTATGAGGGCGCCGCGCTGCTGGCCGGC
>CAISIP010000098.1 GCA_903885415.1 uncultured beta proteobacterium | reverse complement strand
TCGACGGCATTCGCCACCTGAACGAAGTCGCGCATTGGAATCGACTGCTGCACGATGCGGTCTACGCGCAGCTGCTGGCAGGACGGATGCCGATCGTGCTCGGCGGCGACCATTGCCTGGCCATAGGATCGATCAGCGCGGTCGCACGTCGATGCCGCGAACAGGGCCGGCAACTGCGCGTGCTGTGGTTCGACGCGCACGCCGACTTCAACACAGCGACACTGACACCGAGCGGTAACACCCACGGCATGCCGGTGGCCTGCCTGTTCGGACACGGGCCGCGCCCGCTGATCGAGGTCGGTGGCCATGTGCCCGCGCTAAAGCCAGCAGACATCCGCCAGATCGGCATCCGCAGCGTCGACGCTGGCGAGAAGCGACTGGTGCACGACGTCGGCATTGAGGTATTCGACATGCGCTACATCGACGAGATGGGAATGCGCCACACGATGGAACGCGCGCTGGAGTTGGTTGACAAGGGCACGCACCTGCATGTCAGCCTGGACCTGGACTTTCTGGACCCGGACATTGCACCGGGCGTTGGCACCCCCGTGCGCGGCGGGCCGACCTACCGCGAAGCGCAGTTGTGCATGGAGATGATCGCCGACACCGGGCGGCTAGCATCGCTAGACATCGTCGAGCTCAATCCGGCGCTGGACGTGCGCAACCAGACCGCAGCACTTGCGGTGGACCTGATCGGCAGCCTGTTCGGCAAGAGCACGCTGATGCGTCCGGCGCCGGCGCGGCACTGAGCATTGGCGCCGCCCTTGCCTGCGACCTTCAGCCGGTCTTTGCCGGGGCCGCCTCGGGCAAGAACAGAGACTGCAGGTCGTTGAGAAAATCAAATCCGCGCACCGTGGGCCATACGCGGCCCAGGTCGCGCCCGATGAGCCCCTTGGCCTCGGCCTGCGCCAGTGCCTTTTCGATGGCACCCATCGACACGCCGGTGCGGTCGGCGTAGTACGACAACTCGAAACCGTCCTTCAGGCGCAATGCGTTGAGCATGAATTCGAAAGGCAGGTCGGCGCGCGTCACCTCCTGGCTGCTGGCGACGCAGTCCTGGGCCATCGCCTTGGCCATGTACAGCCGCGGGTCGCGGTGCCTGACCTGGCGCACTACCCGGTGCGCAAAGCTGAGTTTGCTGTGCGCGCCGGCGCCGATGCCGAGATAGTCGCCGAACTGCCAGTAGTTCAGGTTGTGCCAGCAGCGGTGGCCTGCCCGGGCATACGCCGACACCTCGTAGCGCGCAAGCCCAGCGGACTGCGTCATCTCGGTGACAAGGTCGAGCATGTCGCTGGCGCTGTCGTCATCGGGCAGGCGTGGCGGGAACTTGGCGAAATAGGTGTTGGGCTCGATCGTGAGGTGGTAGATCGATATATGCGGGCTTTGCAGCCCCAGCGCCGTATCCATATCCTGGCGCAGCTCCGCCAGGCTTTGGCCCGGCAGCGCGTACATGATGTCGAGGTTGAAAGTATCAAAAGCCTGCGCTGCCTCCTGCACGGCGGCGAGCGCCTGCGCGCGGTCGTGGACCCGACCCAGTGCCTTGAGGTGCGCGTCGTTGAAGCTCTGAACCCCCACCGACAGCCGGGTGACGCCGGCGCTGCGAAAGGCCTTGAAGCGGTCGCGCTCGAAGGTGCCGGGGTTGGCCTCGAGCGTGATCTCGCAGTCGGGCGTGAGCCGCAACCGCGCGCGGATGTCGGCAAGCAGACGGTCAATAGCCTGCGCCGAAAAAAGGCTGGGAGTTCCCCCGCCGATAAAGACGCTGTGCACGCTGCGCCCCCACACCAGCGCCAGCGACGCCTCCAAGTCGGCCAGCAGCGCGTCAAGGTAGCGGCTTTCGGGCAATGCGCCGCTTGCGATTTCGTGCGAGTTGAAATCGCAATAGGGGCATTTCCGGATGCACCAAGGCAGGTGCACATACAACGACAGCGGTGGCAGCGCTGCCAGCTGCAGACTGCCCGGCCGCAGGTAGTGGGCGATATCCTGCGCCGCCACGGCTCAGCCCCAACGCTCGCGCATCAGCGCGACCATCAGCCGCGCCGCCCGACCCCGGTGGCTACTGGCATTTTTTTGCGCCACCGGCAGCTGTGCGAAGGTCTGGCCGAACTCGGGCAACCACATTACCGGGTCAAAGCCAAAGCCGTTGGTTCCGGCCGGTTCGCGCACTATTTCGCCGACTACGCGGCCCACTGCGATCAGCGGCTCGGGGTCGTCTGCGCTGCGCAGCGCGACGAGCGTGGAGACCATCGCCGCGCGCCGGTTCTCAACACCCTGCATCTGCTCAAGGAGCGCGCGCACATTGTTGTCGTCGCCCTTGGCGTAGCCAAAACGGGTGGCGTAGAAGGCCGTGTCGACGCCGGGCAGACCGCCAAAGGCATCGACGCACAGGCCGGCGTCGTCGGCCAGCGCGGGCAGTCTACTGTGCTGCGCTGCGTGGCGCGCCTTGGCCAGCGCGTTTTCCACAAAGGTGCGGTACGGTTCCTGTGCTTCGGCTATGCCGAGTTCGGCCTGGCGCACCAGCTTAAAACCCAGCGGCGCGAACAGAACCTGCAACTCCTCGAGCTTGCCGCGGTTGTTGGAGGCCAGAACCATCGTGGGCATCACCCGCGCAGCTTGCGCCATGGTGCGTCGCCCTTTCAGAGTCCG
>CAISIP010000097.1 GCA_903885415.1 uncultured beta proteobacterium | reverse complement strand
GCCATGGAGGCGTGCGCAGCGCAGCGCACTGGGCGCACGACGCATGGCAGCCCCCGCCGATCAGCGCCGGGAGTGGGGCCGGACCATCACCGCGCTGCTGCACCAGGCGTTCCCGATGCTGGGCCAGTCAAGCATCGGTTTTTATTGGCCCTTTCGGGGCGAATTCGATCCGCGCTTTGCCATCTTTGGCTGGCGTCGGCTTGGCGCACAGGCCGCGCTGCCGGTGGTCGTGCGCAAAGACGCTGCCCTCGAGTTTCGTGCCTGGTGGCCGGGTGTTGCCACCGCGCGCGGGGTCTACGACCTGCCGATTCCGCAGGGCAGCGCGGTGGTGCGGCCCGATGCCCTGCTGATACCTCCCCTGGGCTTTGATGCCCAGGGTTTTCGGCTGGGCTACGGCGGCGGCTATTTCGACCGCACGCTCGCCGCCATGCAGCCGCAGCCGCTGAAGATCGGTGTCGCCTTCGAATTGTCCAGAATGCCCACCATCAGGCCGCAGGCGCACGACATCGCGATGGACTTCATCGTCACCGAAGCCGGCGTTCATGCGGTAGGGGAGAACAGACTCGCGCTGCTTCCAGAGGCATCGCAAGCATCTGAATGGGCCCGTGCGCTGGGTCTACGCCGGGGCCTCTGGCGCTGAGCCATCGATCCCCGACACGGGACGCCGGCCCCGCAGCGATCCTCAGAAGGTGTGGCGCAGGCCCACCGCCGTATTGGTCGAGTCGACCCCGGCCGAGGATGTGACGCCACCCAGAAAGCCGCCGCCGCCAGGGGCAATCTGCGACAAGTTGGAGTTACGAAAGCGCGCAAGGACACCGTACAAGTCGGTACGCTTGGACATCGGGTAGCTGTAGGCCACACCGTAGGAAGACGCGTCGCTGTTGGCGATCCGCTTGTCGTTGAGCAGGCTGTACGACAGCATCAGCGTGCCGGGCCCGGTCGCGAAACGGTAGCCCAGGTGAAACAGATTGGACTCTTGGCGCAACCCGTCAATAAAGGCGCTTTGCACGGCGCCGGCGATGGCAGCCGGGAGCGTCGGCTGCGCCCTAGCCAGGTCGGCGGCTATGGTCGACAGATCCGCAGGGTTGTGGTCCTCTATGCGGGTGTACGAGGCGATGATCTCGCCCGGCCCCACCTGCTTGCTCAGGCCGACCAGCGCTGTGGTCAGCGCTCGTGGGCCGAGTTCGTTGTTGCGGGTGTTGTAGCCAAAGCCAACCGAAAACCCGCTGCCCTTGTAAAAGCCGTTCGCGCCCCACATCCTGCCGCGTGCGCTGCCACCGGGAAGCTCGCCCGGGGCCAGCATCAGCGACGCGGAAAACGCACCCTGCTCGATGCGGTAGGCCAGCGCATTGGAAACGCGAATGTCGACACCAAAGGGAACCGATATGAGCTGGCCTGGCGACAGGCTCGACTGGGTATGCATCACGTCGAAAGTGGCCAGCGCCTCATAGGCGGGCGTGTACTGGCGGCCCGCCAGAATGCCGCCAAAGGGCGTCACCAGACCCACGAAGGCCTGGCGGTCGAACAGGCGTCCCGCAAGGTTGACTCCCAGCGTCTTGTCGGAAATCCCGCTGCCAACGCCGGTCACCAGCGCCTGGTAGGTGGGGTACAGCGGGCTGGTCCGACTGAAGCCCAACAACGATGCCTGCGCCAAGCGGTCGGGCAGTTGCAGGCCCGACACCGGCCGGTTGCCCAGGATGCCGTTGTCGGCTTCAAAGCGGCTTTCCAGCGTAAAAACGGTACGGTAGCCTGCGCCCATGTCCTCGTTGCCACGCAGCCCCCAGCGCGAGCCCTCCATGACGCCGCTGGCCAGGTTGACGCCGGAGTTGCTCGCCAAGCCGGAGACAGTGTTCAAGCCCAGGTCGACCAGGCCGTAGAGCGTGACGTGGTTGGCCGACTGTGCCTGGGCGCTGGCCCCGCCGAGGAGGGCCGCCATCAGTGCGCAGGCTCCCAGCGCATGGTGGGCTATCCGACTTGCCGAAATCAGTGGGTGCATAAGGCCTCCTTGGGGTGACGTGGTGGTGGATCGGGTGACGCGCTGCTGTGCTACTGGGTGCGCGACGCCGCCTCAGGCTATGCGCCCGAGCGACGGACTGGTTTGCGCCAAGGCAAACCGCCGGGGCGGACAAGGTCGGTTGCGCACCTGCGCGTCGGAAATGGCCGAAGACCGGGCAAATTCCCAAGCCTTGTGACAGCGCAAACTCCTGTTTTGCCGGCCGCCCTATCCTGAACGCGAGGTGGCGACCGCGCTACGCACCCCGACAGAAATTCCAGGAACATGCCACACACACGCCACCCCGACCATCCATCCAGCCCAGCGCAGGACGCGCTTGGCGCACAACCCATCAGCCAGGAGGTCCTGCTGGAAAAATACGCCAAAGGCGTTGAGGCCAGCATCGCCGACGTCAACCTGCGCGTCGCCCGCGCACTCGCCCAGGTCGAGCCGGCCGACCAGCGCAAGCACTGGGAGGCGCGCTTTCTGCTAGCCCTGCAACAAGGCTTTCTGCCGGCCGGACGCATTCAGTCGGCGGCCGGCACCAGCCTGTGCGCGACCCTGATCAACTGCTTTGTGCAGCCGGTGGGCGACTCGATTTCGCATTCGCAGGACGGCCACCCGGGCATCTACATTGCACTCACCGAGGCGGCCGAGACCATGCGCAAGGGCGGCGGGGTTGGCTACGATTTCTCGCGCATCCGCCCGCGTGGTGCCTGGGTCGGCAGTACCCAGAGCAGCGCATCGGGGCCGGTCAGCTATATGCGGGTATTCGACCGCTCCTGCGAAACGGTGGAGTCCGCCGGTTCCCGGCGCGGCGCGCAGATGGGCGTGCTGCGGTGCGACCACCCGGACATCGAGGAGTTCATTGCCGCGAAGGACCAGGGAGACCTGAAAAACTTCAACCTGTCGGTCGGCGTGAGCGACGCCTTCATGCGCGCAGTGCAGGACGATACCCTGGTTGATCTCGTTCACCGGGCCCAACCCGGAACCGCACAAAAAGCAGCAGGCGCCTTTGCGCAGGTGCAGGCCGACGGCAGTGCGCTATGGGTCTATCGCAAGCAGCGTGCGCGCGACCTGTGGGAGCGCATCATGCGATCCACCTATGACCACGCCGAGCCTGGCATCCTGTTCCTGGACCGCATCAACGCCGACAACAACTTGCACTACTGCGAGTCCATTTGCGCGACCAACCCGTGCGGGGAACAACCGCTGCCGCCCTATGGCTGCTGCTGTCTTGGGTCGATCGACCTGACGCGCTTTGTCGTCGACCCATTTGAGGCGGGCGCGCGCTTCGACCATGAAGCTTTCGCGCAGGTGGCATCGGTGGCGGTTCGCATGCTCGACAACGTGCTCGACCTCACGCTGTGGCCGCTGCCGCAGCAGCAGGAAGAGGCGCGCAGCAAGCGCCGGATCGGCCTGGGATTTACCGGCCTGGGCGACGCGTTGATCATGCAAAACCTGCGCTACGACAGCGAACCGGCGCGCGAACAGGCGCGCGCGATTGCGCAGACCCTGCGCGACTGCGCTTACATGGCATCGGTCGAACTGGCGCGCGAGCGCGGCGCGTTTGCGCTCTTCAATGCCGACCTGTACCTCAGCGGCCAGAGTTTTGCGTCGCGCCTACCGCAGCCGATCAAAGACCGCATCCGCGCCAACGGCCTGCGCAACTCGCACCTGTTGTCCATCGCACCCACAGG
>CAISIP010000096.1 GCA_903885415.1 uncultured beta proteobacterium | reverse complement strand
TGGGCCGCCCTACGGCATCACCCTACGGCATCACCCTACGGCATCACCCTACGGCATCAGCACACCATCAGGCCATGCCTGACCGCTTCGGCGGCGGCTTCCGCGCGCGACGAGATGCTCAGTTTTCGGTAGATATCGCGCACATAGCCGGTGATGGTGTGCTGGCTCAGCCCGAGCATGATCGTGCTGGCCGACAACCCATACGGCTTTCTCGTGATCGCGCTGATCGTGCTGAGCTTCACCGTGATTGCAGGATGGATCGCGCTGCGCACGCGCGACTGATCGTCACGCCGGCGCCGGGTCGGCTTTGGTTCAAACCACCCCACTCGATAGGACATCCATCCCACCGCATTGGTGCAGTGGCTGTCCTGACTCCCGGGCCTTCGGGCCAGTCTTGACCGGCGGCAAGCCAGACTGGGCCGATGCGCCCGATGATGGCGCGCCATGCGAGCCCAACCCACCGCGGCGAGGCCTGCGTGAAGCCGACGCACCGGCTCGCCAAGCGCCTGACCCATGCCTTCAGCGCTTTCCTGAGACGCCAGCGCAGGCTCAGGCATTTCACCAGGCCACCGCTGCTCGAGATCCTGGGCGGACGTGGCAGCGCCCAGCCCGCCCCGGAGCAGATGTCGCGCGATCTGCTGCAGCTGGCGCAGGACGAACCGGCAGCGGCAATCAACCGGCTCAAGTCGCACCCGGAAGGCTTGAGCGCGCGCGAGGCCCACGCGAGGCTGGCGCGCCACGGTCCCAACGAGGTCGCGCACGAGGCGCCGCTGCCGGCCTGGCTGCACCTGTGGCACTGTTACAAGAACCCGTTCAACCTGCTGCTCAGCGCGCTGGCGCTGCTGTCCTGGTTCGGCGCCGACGCCAAAGCCACCGTCGTGATCGGCATCATGGTGGGGCTGAGCACCGCGATCCGCTTTGTCCAGGAGGGCCGCTCGCACCGTGCCGCTGAAGGGCTGAAGGCGATGGTCGGCAACCAGGCGACGGTGATACGGCGCGGCATCGCAGGCGTCGCTGGCCCCGTGTCCGGGCCGCGCGAGATCGCGCTGCGCGAACTGGTGCCTGGCGACCTGGTCGCGCTCTCAGCCGGCGACATGGTGCCGGCCGACTGCCGATTGCTCAGCGCGCGCGATCTGTTCATCGCCCAGTCCGCGCTGACCGGCGAGTCTTTGCCAATCGAGAAGTTCGTGCAGCGCGCCGGCGACAACAGCGCGCCGTTGGCGCAAAGCAACCTGGTCTTCATGGGCACCAACGTGGTCTCGGGCACCGCGACCGCGCTGGTCTGCGCCACCGGCGGCGCCAGCTACTTCGGCCATCTCGCGGCCAGCGTCAGCGCCACCGACCCATTGCCCAACGCCTTCCAGGCCGGCGTCAACAGCGTGAGCTGGCTGCTGATCCGCTTCGCCTGCGCGATGGTGCCGGTGGTCTTCCTGGTCAACGGCCTGGGCAAAGGCGACTGGGCCGAGGCGCTGCTGTTCGCACTGTCGGTGGCGGTCGGTCTGACGCCCGAGATGCTGCCGATGATCGTCACCTCGACGCTGGCCAAGGGCGCAGTCGGGCTGGCGCGCCAGCAGGTGGTGGTCAAGCGGCTCGACGCGATCCAGAACTTTGGCGCGATGGATTTGCTGTGCACCGACAAGACCGGCACGCTGACGCAAGACCAGATCGCGCTGGCGCGCCATGCCGACGTGCTGGGTCGACCGTCGGAGCAAGTGCTCGAGTTCGCCTACCTCAACAGCCATTACCAGACTGGGCTGAAGAACATGCTCAACCGCGCGGTGCTCGAGCATGTCGAACTCGCCACCGAGTTGAAGCTGGCGCAGGACTACCGCAAGATCGACGAGATCCC
>CAISIP010000095.1 GCA_903885415.1 uncultured beta proteobacterium | reverse complement strand
TTTAGTGCGCGTATCGGGGAGCGGCAGTTGCCACAATCCCACAACAGTGGTGGGACGGGGTGACGCGGTTACATGGTGCCGATTAACGGATTCGAACTGTTGACCTACCGCTTACAAGGCGGTTGCTCTACCAACTGAGCTAAATCGGCGCGTTTTTAAGTTTACAGGAGCCATTGCAGCGCGGACTCCGATCAGGCCTGCCGGGCCGAAGGAATCACTTCACCCGCGTCAAAGTTGGCCTTCCCGCAGCTGGCGGGCCTGGCGGCGCGGGCGGGTTGTCGCTGCCCGCCGGCCTGACCGGGCCGGATGTCACCAGTTTGACCTCGACCTCACCGACACGCACCGGCGCTGGAGCCGGTAGCGCTGCCGCTGGCGACCGCTTATCCAAAACGGTTGTCGGTTGGGGCGTTCTGAGCGCCTTGCCCCGTGGTGCGCCCTTTGCCGCGCCGGGCGCAAGTGGAAAAGCCATTCCCTGGCCGTTTTCACGCGCGTAGATGGCGATCACCCGGTCCATCGGTACCATGATGTCGCGCGCGGTTCCGGCGAAACGGGCGCTGAATGCGATGAACGCATTGTCGAGCTTGAGCGAACTGGTCGCGTCATAGCTGATGTTCAGGACTATCTCGCCGTCCTTCACATATTCGCGCGGAACCTGCACGCTGTCGTCGACCTTGACCGCAACATAGGGCGTCAGGCCGTTGTCGGTGCACCACTCGTAAAGCGCCCTGATCAGATAGGGCCGAGTCGAACTGGCGTCTTTTTCATCTGGCATCGGCAACTCCGCTGCGTGCCTACTTGCGCATCACTTTCTCGGATGGCGTGAGCGCCTCAATGTAGGCGGGCCGCGAAAATATCCGCTCGGCGTATTTCAGCAGGGGCGCCGCATTCTTGCTCAGCTCGATGCCGTAATAGTCGAGCCGCCACAGCAGCGGCGCTATCGCCACGTCGAGCATCGAAAAACCGTCGCCAAGCATGTACTTATTCTTCAGGAAGATCGGCGCGAGTTGGGTCAGGCGGTCGCGGATATGCGCGCGCGATTTTTCCATCAGCTTCTCGTTGTTCTTGGCGGCTCGCGACTCGAGCGTCGACACATGGACGAACAGTTCTTTCTCGAAATTGAGCAGGAACAGACGCACCCTGGCCCGGTCGACCGGGTCTCCGGGCATCAACTGCGGGTGGGGGAAGCGCTCGTCGATGTATTCGTTGATGATGTTCGATTCGTACAGGATCAGGTCGCGCTCCACCAGTATCGGAACCTGTCCATAGGGGTTCATCACGCTGATGTCCTCTGGCTTGTTGTACAGGTCGACATCCCGGATCTCGAAGTCCATTCCTTTTTCGAACAGCACAAAACGGCAACGGTGCGAATAAGGGCAGGTCGTTCCTGAATACAACACCATCATGGCGGGGCTCCTAAAAATCAAAAAGAGTGGGCTGCATGATCGCAAACCCACTCTGAAAATTCAAGCCGTGCCGCCTGGGCAGGGCCTGCACGGATGGCTTACTTCACGTCTTTCCAGTACGCGGCGTTCAAGCGCCAGGTAAAGACCGTCAACACCAATAGAAACAGCAGCACGCCGACGCCCACCTTGGTGCGCGTATTTTGCGACGGCTCGCCCATCCACTGCAGGTAGCTAACAAGGTCGCCTACCGCGTTGTCGTACTGCAATGGCGTCATGCTGCCCAGCGTGATCTGCTCCCATCCCTTGAATACCTTCAGTTCATGGCCATTCTCGGACAGCAGTTCGTAGGTCGGCGACCGGCTGCCCTGCAACTGCCACAGCACATGCGGCATTCCGACATTGGGGAATGCCAGATTGTTCCAGCCAGTCGCCTTGCTGTCGTCCGGATAGTAGGTGCGCAAGTATGTGTACAAGTAGTCGGCGCCGCTTCCCTGTCCGGCTGCCGATCGCGAACGGGCCACCACACTCAGGTCGGGCGGGTTGCCACCGAACCATTGCTTGGCCTGCTTGGGATCAATGGCCGCCTGCATCGTTTCGCCCACCTTATCGGTCGCGAACAGCAGATTGTCCTTGATTTGTTGCTCAGTCAAACCGATATCGGTGAGCCGGTTGTATCGCATGTAGGCGGCAGAATGGCAATTGAGGCAATAGTTGACGAACAGCTTGGCGCCGTTTTGTAGCGCCACCAAATCGTTGGTCTTGTTCGGCGCCTTGTCCCAGGCAATGGCGCCTGAGCCCGACGCGTACGCGCCCGCCATCAGGGCGAAGGACATGATCAGAACGCCCGCGACTCGCGCGCCAAATCCTGTATTTTTCATCTGCTTTTCCTGGTCAATGCGCGACAAAATTCACGCGCAGCGGAACCGGCTTGGTTTCGCCCAAGGCACTCCACCATGGCATGAGC
>CAISIP010000094.1 GCA_903885415.1 uncultured beta proteobacterium | reverse complement strand
CGGGTCGCCTGCAAGCCGGCACCCAACTCGGCCGGTAGGCCCGGAAGCAGCGCCACGATCTCCGCAGCTTTCTCGCGCACCTGCAACGCCAAGGCCTGCGTCTGCGTCGAGTCCTCAGCCGCCTCGGGTAGGCGATGGACACGCGCGGCCAGAAATGGAAAGCCCGGCACAAGCTCTTCAATCCGAAACCGCTCGACGCCATGGCACACTGCATGGCGCATTTGCTGCTCGGATTCGACGATCTGAACCACCTTGGCAATCGTGCCGACGTCGCACAGCGCGTCGCGCCCCGGATCGTCGACACGCCCATCCTTTTGCATCAGGATGCCCAGTGAAGCTCCGGTCTGAACCGCGTGCTCCAGCGCCGCTATTGACTTCGGGCGTCCGACCGTGATGGGCACCAGAACATGCGGAAACAGCACGACATTGCGCATCGGAACCAGCGCAATAACGCCTTCGGGCAGAACCGGCGGTGACGCCTTGCTAGCAGCCATCAAAGGCCATCCGTCGATGCAAGGGAGTGGCGCCGTGCAACGCGCTCAGTCGGCCAATCAAGGACGCGCTGCGCAGTCACCGGGAAGGCTCCCGGCCGTCAGGGTGCGGTAGCGCCAGCGGCAGACCGCTGCGCGGCAGTTCGCGGACCGCCAGCACGGGTCGGCTCGTCCGCCTGTCGGCGGGTTCCGCAGGAGAAGGCTTTGAGCCCTGGCAAATCAAGCACTTCCACCTCCCGGTTATTGACGGACAACAGTCCCCAATCGACCAATGCGCCAAAAGAGCGACTGACCGTCTCATGCGCCACGCCAAGATAGCTTGCGATATCGCGCCGGCTCATCCGCAGGTGAAAGCGGCGCGAGGACTGTCCACTCGCCACCATGCGCTCCGACAGCTGCATCAGGAATCTGGCCAAGCGCACCTCAGCAGCTACGGCGGCCATGACTCCGGCCAGCTCACCACGACGCGTCAACGCGGTGCTCACCGCCCGCAATACCGACCGATCCAAGGCAGGATTGCGCTGCCCCAGCGAGAAGAGGTCCCGAAGCAACAGCGCATACACGCTCGAGTCCTCGAGCGCCACCGCCTCCGTCGGGTAATGGCCCATGCAAATGGCATCAAAGCCAAGCACCTCGGCACGCCCGGCAAATCCCAGTACCTGCTCATAGCCGTCCTCGGCGGTACTGAATGTCTTAAAGGTGCCAGCGCGCACGAAATAGATCGCCTCGGCACGCGCACCTTCATGGAAAAGGGTGTCCGACGTGTGCAGCACCCGCATCGAGATAGGCATACCAGGCGAGCCATCGGCGTCGCTGCTGTCGGCGCCCATCAGATGCAAGAGCTCGGCCAAGCCATTGCGGTCGCCGTTGCCTACCAAGCGTGATTCACCCGCTGGCACGGGTCGCTCCGTGCCCAGACCATTCGCACTACTCATCTTCGTTCTCCTTCGCTGTTCTAGCCTATGCGGACACCCACTCTGAACCCATGGATTGCAGTTTGCCGCGATGGGATCGAACTGGCTATCGGCGGCCTGCCCGACGCGGCGTCAGCGCTAGCGCTAGCGCTTCGGAAAAGTCCTACCGAGGGATCAGATTTTTCTTACCCGCGGATTTGCCGCTGTGTGAGCAGGTGCCGTCGCGTAGCTGCGCGGGGTCCGTCGGCACGGTCGGGGCAGCAGCAGCCGCGAATGTGGCGTAGTGGACAAAGCGTGGACCCACTTTGGCGCAAGCCTGCCGCAGGCGCGGATTGGCTTCTATGATTTCGGGGTACTGGCTGCTCACAGACCGACGAACGGATCGCAACGCCGACGACGAAATTGCATGGTTTCATGGGGAACGCTAGGAGAACAGATCGATGCCTCTTCACCATCCGCGTCTACCGGGGCTTGAAGGCATCCCGTGGGTCGACCCAGCACCATCGGCCATTACTGCACCTGAAAGGGCAGGCACATTGAAAAACCACGAAGCCATGCGACAGGACTTATTGCGCTTGACTTATGAGCTGGCGCCCATCGCGATTTGCATCGTGCGCGAAGAACATATCGTTTTTGCAAACCGTCAGTTTGTAGCGCTTGCGGGTGTTCAAGACAGCGTGGCGCTTGAAGGTCGGTCTATCTTGGCATTGCTGACGCCGGCGTCCGAATCCGCCGCTCGGCAACAGATGGTGCAGGCGCGTGGCAGCGCAGTGGGTGTGTCCATTGCCGACGTGGCGGTCGTGCGACCGGACGGCAGCGCACGGGCGGTCGAGATAGCGGCGCGGCGCGCGGTGGACGAGCAGCACGTGGAACTGCACATGGTATTTGTCGATTGCACGCACGAACAGCAGCAGCGCCTGGAACTAGAAAGCGCCCGTCAACGCTTGCGCAGGCTGTCGGCAGACCTTGTTGCCGCACGCGAGGAGGAACGCCGGCGGATCGCACGCGAACTGCACGACGAGTTGGGGCAACGATTGACCGCGTTAAAAATGCAGTTATCGAGCCTCGCGCCGTCAAGGCGCCGCGCGCAGGATGCGAGCATCGCCGCGATGATGGAAATGGTCGACGACACCGTGGCGTCGGTAAGACGAATTGCGACCGACCTGCGCCCGTTGATGCTCGACGACCTGGGGCTCAACGCTGCGATCGATTGGCTCTCCAAAGAGGCGGCGCGACGGATGGATGTCAAAATTGAACTCGACCTGGAGGAAGCGGCACTGCCTGTTGGCGACACAGCAGCCATCGCAATCTACCGCATGGTGCAGGAAGCCCTTACCAATGTGGCGCGGCATGCGCACGCAAAGCATGTGCAGATCGCGCTGCGTCATAAGGCCGGGGAGCTGATATTGCGGATTCAGGACGATGGCGTGGGTTTCAGCGGTGAATCGATATACCGGCCGGGTTCCCACGGCTTGATCGGAATCCTGGAGCGGGCCGATATGCTGGGCGGATCCCTGGAAGTCGGACGCTCACCATCCGGCGGCGCATGCCTCACGGTCTCATTGCCGATGGACCGCATACCGGCGGACCGTGGGGATGGCAAGCCTCCTCGCGCAAGACGGGCTAAGTCAACGCCACAGGCCGACCCTCGTTCGATCGGTGACAGTGACTAAAGCCGCGCGCCCGCCGTTTGTCGCCTCGGCGTCGGCCACCCCCGGCGCGGCCTTGAAGCCGCAGTTTCGCCTGCTGATGGTGGACGACCACACCATTGTCCGGGAGGGACTCAAGCGGGTACTGGACCCGATCGCGCACGAATGGGAAATCACCGAAGCCGGAACCGGCTTTCAGGCCCTGGAGTGCTTGCGTCGAAAACACTTCGATCTGGCGATCATCGATCTGTCGATGCCCGGCATGGGCGGCCTGGACCTGATTCGGCGCATCAAGTCGGAATTTTCCCGGGTAGCGGTGCTGGTGCTGAGCATGCACGCCGAAGAACAGTATGCGCTGCGGTCGTTCAAGGCCGGGGCCAGCGGCTACGTCACCAAAGACACGGCGTCCACCGAGCTGGTCGCCGCGGTGCGCAAGGTGGCGTCGGGCGGAACCTATGTCACGGCCCATTTGGCCGATCGCGTCGTGCGCCAACTCAGCGAGATGGTCGGCACGCCCCGTTACGCGGAGCTCAGCGATCGCGAGCTCGATGTGCTGCGACGCATCGTGAAGGGGCAGCGGCTGACCGAGATCGCTCTCGCACTGCACCTCTCGGTCAAGACGGTCAGCACCCACAAGAGCCGGATCCAAGAGAAACTGAAGTTGGCAAGCACCGCTGAACTCATACGTTACGGCATGCAACAACAGCTCGATCAGGATGACTCGGGTTCGGACGCATTGAAAATGCAGCGTCGCAAAGGCGACGTCGGTTATGCCGACCCGGCGGATGCCGGACGGTCCGATCCAGCGCAAAGGCCTCCGACGAAACCCTGAGCGACCCTACGGGAACGCTAAAACGCATGGCGCGCGGCGCCGGCTGCGCGCAGCCGGCCCGGACCACTGCGGCACCGGGCTCATCCTGTGGCGCGTACGTGCTGACCGAGCATCTCCGGCGTCACCAGCGTCACGCCCTTCTCGGTCACCGTGAATCGGGCGCGGTCCTGCGCCGCGTCGACGCCCACCTGAAACCCGTCGGGCAGCACGCAATGCTTGTCGATGATGGCCCGGCGCAGCACCACCTGGCGACCAATCACCACGTTGGGCAAGACCAGCGTGTCCTCGACCACGCTGCTGTCGCCCACCCTGGATTTCGAGAACATCAGCGATCGCCGCACCAGCGCGCCGCTGACGATACATCCGCTGCAAACGAGCGAATCGATCGCCATGCCGCGCCGGCCGTCGTCGTCAAAAACGAACTTTGCCGGCGGCAACTGGTATTGCAGGCTGCGGATGGGCCACACATCGTCATAAAGGTTCAGCTCGGGCAAAGGCCGGGTCAGGTCCATATTGGCCTCCCAGTAGGCATCGAGGGTGCCCACATCGCGCCAGTAGGGCCGCTCGTCGATCATGTTGACGCAGCTGCCTGCAAAGTCGTGCGCATAGACCCGCGCGCGCCGCACAAGACCCGGAATGATGTCGCGCCCAAAATCATGCGACGAGTCCGGATCGGCGGCGTCACGGCGAAGTTCTTGGTACAGCAATTCCGTATTGAATACATAGATTCCCATGCTCGCCAGCGCGACGCCTGGCCGACCGGGGATGGCCGCAGGGTGCGCCGGTTTCTCCTGGAAATCGCAAATACGGCCGCCCTCCACCCGCACCACACCGAAGTCGCGCGCCTGCGCCAGCGGAACCTCGGTGCAAGCCACCGTGACATCGGCACCGTTGGCGCCATGGTCGGCAATCATGCGGCTGTAGTCCATTTTGTAGACATGATCGCCCGCCAGGATGAGAACAAAGCGCGGATTGGCCTCGTACAACATGTCCAAATTTTGGTAAACAGCGTTCGCTGTTCCGCTGTACCAGCCCTCGTCGATCTGCTGCTGCGCTGGAACGACGTCGATGAACTCGCTCAGACTCGCGTCCAAAAAGGCCCAGCCCCGGGTAATGTGGCGGATCAGGCTTTGCGCCTTGTACTGCGTCAGCACAGCGATGCGCCGGATGCCGGAATTGATGCAGTTGCTGAGGGCAAAATCGATGATCTTCAATTTGCCGGCGAACGGCACCGCGGGCTTGGCGCGCATGTCGGTCAACTGCATCAGGCGCGAACCGCGGCCACCGGCCAGCACGATGGCGTGCGTGGACTGCACCAAGTGGTTCGGCGCGGCCTGTCCCGGCTCGCGACCGCGGGCACGGTATTCGACCCTCGGCGCATTGGATTTCGGCATCTAGTCCCTCCTTGGGGTGCGGCTCGTCAGAACCCGTGCTGTGCCAAGCGCCGCGCCCGGCTGCATGGCCTGGTCAAGCCAGCTGGCGACGCACCAGATGGCTGCTAAACCAATCCGCCGTCAATTCAGCTGCGCCGTTGAGGGCGCCGGGCTCCTCGAAGCGATGACCGGCTGCAGGCACCACCTCGAGCCGCTTGCTGCATCCCAGCATCCGCAGCGCATGGCGGTTGAATGCCAGCGCCCGGGCGTCGGCGCCACCAACGATCAGCAAAGTGGGCGCGTTGACCCGCTGCAGAAATCGCTCGGCCAGGTCTGGACGCCCGCTGCGCGAGACCACCGCCGCCACCGATCCGGACCGCTGCGTGCTGGCTTGCAGCGCGACGGCTGCACCTGAACCGGTTCCCAGTAGGCCCACCGGAAGGCCGGCGAGTGCATCGCAGGTTGAGGCCCATTGCATGACCTGCTCCAGCCGCGCTGCCAGCAGGTCCAAGTCAACGCCATGGCGGCCATCGACCGCCTCGCCTGCGCGCAACAGGCCCAAGCACAGCGTGGCGATAGCGTGGCGATGCAAGACCTGCGCCATGGCGCCATTGCGCGCGTCATCCCCAGCTCGGTTGGCGCCCGCTACAAACACAACCACTGCGGCCGCTTCAGGCGGAGTCACCAACTCGCCGGCCAGGCCCAGCGGACCTACCCACACACGCTCCTTGCAGATCGCCACCATCGACGCCGCCCTCCAAATGGGAAAACGACATGGTCTGGGCGCACCCACCGCCGCCATTGCGACCCATCAAATGAACAGGGGCACGGACTGCCGACAACACAAAGGGCCGACAAAGAGCAAGGCGAGCGCCCTTGGAGAATCGGAAATCCACCGCGTCCACCACCCTGAATTGCGAATGGGCAAGCAAGGCGGCTTTGCACTTAAAGCAAGGCTTTTGACAAGGTCCGCCACCGGACTTGCCGACCATAATTTCTGCAGGAATTCATAGGCCGTCAAGCCACGTCAGTTGCGTCGGCGGCTATGGCCCCAGTTCCAGGAGCAGGTTCCATGCAAATCGGTGACGACAAGAAAGCGCACACATCGACCACCAAGGCGGCGGCAAAGGCTTCGGCAAAGGCTGTGGCCCCGAACAAGGCCAAAGACAAGGCGCCCGGCACGACCGGGCAGCCGCAGGCCACAGGTCCTGGCAAGTTCCCCATCGTCGGCTTGGGCGCGTCTGCAGGCGGACTTGAGGCCTTCGAACAGTTTCTGCGCGCCATGCCTTCGGACAGTGGCATGGCGCTGGTACTGGTGCAGCACCTCGATCCAACCCACGGCAGCATCCTGGGTGAAATCCTGCAGCGCAGCACCGCCATGCCAGTGGTTGAGGCCCAAGACCAGATGCCGGTTGCCCCCAACCATGTCTATGTCATACCCCCCAATCGGGAAATGGAAATTTTCCACGGCGTGCTGCAGCTCAGCGTGCCAAAGGCCGATCGCGGCCAACGCATGCCCATCGACAGTTTCATGCGCTCCCTGGCCGACGATCAGCGGGCCGACGCGATCGGCATCGTCCTTTCGGGCACCGGAAGCGACGGAACGCTGGGGCTGCGCGCCATCGCAGGCGCCGGCGGCTTGTGCCTGGCACAAGACCCGACCACCGCCAAATTCGACGGCATGCCCACCAGCGCGGTCCGCTCGGGCTACTGCGCCAGCGTGCTGGCGGTCAGCGCGATGCCCGCAGCGCTGATCGACAGCGAAAAAAGGTTGTCGGGGTTGTCGGGGTTGTCGGGGTTGTCGGGGTTGTCGGGGTTGTCGGGGCCTGAGGCTGCCACCGGCGCCATCTCCGGTCACAAGCGGATCCTGATGCAGCTGCGCAGCGCCACCGGGCATGACTTCTCGCTGTACAAGCAGGGGACCATCGGCCGGCGGATACACCGACGCATGGCACAGCACGGCATTGATGACGCGGCGATCTACGCCCGCTACGCGCACGAGCATGCCGATGAAATGAAAGCGCTCTTCCACGACATGCTGATCAATGTCACCAGCTTCTTTCGGGATCCGGAGGCTTTTGACCTGTTAGAGCGCGACACCTTGCCGTCGCTGCTCGCAGGCAAGCCGCAGGACTACACCCTGCGTGTATGGGTCGCTGGCTGCTCCACCGGGGAAGAGGCGTATTCGGTCGCCATCCTCCTGAGCGAACTCAAGACCACCACGCAGCGCGATTTCAGGTGCCAGATCTATGCCACCGACCTGGACGACGCTGCAATCGCCTCGGCACGCGCAGGACTGTACCTGCCCAACATCGCGCAGGACGTCTCCGCTGCACGGCTGGCACAGTTCTTTGTCGCCGAAGAGACGGGATATCGGGTAAGAAAGAACATCCGCGACATGGTCGTCTTTGCCGTGCAAAGCGTCATCAAGGATCCGCCCTTCACCCGGCTTGACCTGCTCAGCTGCCGCAACCTGCTGATTTACCTGGGATCCGAATTGCAGGACAAGTTGCTGCCGGTGTTCCACTACGCGCTCAAGCCCGGCGGCGTCTTGATGCTCGCTCCCTCCGAGGGAATCGGCAGGCACACCGACTTGTTTGAAACCATTGACCGCAAGTGGCACCTGTTTCGCGCCAAGCTCACGAGCGCATCGCTGCCGCCGACTCTGACCGGCGCCATCGGTTGGGCCGGCGGGCGCGGGGCCCTTACAAATCCGACCCGGGCGGCGCCAACGAAGGAGGCAAGGCTGGCCGAGATCACCAAGCGGGCCCTGCTGCAGAGCTTCGCGCCGGCTGCCGTGGTGACCGACCCCCAGGGCAACATCCTGTACATCCACGGCGATACCGGGAAGTTCCTGCACCCCGCTCCGGGCACCCCTAGCCACAATGTGTTGGAGATGGCACGCGAAGGCCTGAAATCCGAGTTGCGCGACGCGCTGCGTATTGCCGTCGACGAACACCAGCCCACGCTCAACCGGCTGCTCAATATCCGCGATGGCATCGCCGTACAGCCGCTGAGCCTGAGCGTTCGTCTGCTGTCTGATCCCGGCGCCGAGCAGCCGCTGCTGCTGGTGAGCTTCCAGGACATCGCGCGTCCCAAGACCGCCAGGGCGTCGAAGAAGCCGCCCGGCAATGCGCCGACCCTGTCGACCGAAGCACGGCGCATCGCGTCCCTGGAAGCGGCACTGGAACAGGCACGCCAGAGTATGCAGTCGCTGTCGGACGAGCAGCAGACTTCTAGCGCCGATTTGAAGTCGCTCAACGAGGAACTGCAATCGACCAACGAGGAGCTGCAATCGAGCAACGAGGAGCTCGAGACCTCGAAAGAAGAGCTGCAATCGGTCAACGAAGAATTGACGACGGTGAACACCGAACTACAAACCAAAATCGAGCAGCTGACCCTGAGCCAGGACGACATGAACAACCTGCTCGAGAACATACGGCTGGGTATCGTCTTCCTCGACCAGGAATTGACCGTGCGCCGCTTCACGCGCGAGGCGAACAAAATCTACCGGCTCCTGGCAAGCGACGTGGGCCGCCCGCTCAGCGATGTCCGATGCGAACTGCGCGACATCGACCTGCTGGCCCATGCGCGGGAGGTCCTTGCATCCGGCAAAGCGTTTGAACGCGAGGCGCAGGCGTCCGACGGCGCCTGGTACCTGGCGCGCATTCAGCCCTACTGGTCGGTTGAAAGCAGCCTTGACGGCGTGCTGCTGATATTCGCCGATGTGAGCGAACAGGTCCACGCCGTCGCCACGCGCAACGCGCTGGAGGTTTCGCGGGCCATCGTCGACATGGTCCATGAGCCGCTGCTGGTCCTCGACGCAGCGCTCATCGTCATGCAGGTGAACCGCGCCTTCTGCAGCGCATTTGGCGGCACCCCGCAAGACAGTGTCGGCAAGAACATCTTCAAGATTTCCGGCGCCCAATGGGATTTTGCAGCCATGCGCGAACTGCTTGAGACTGCACTGCCCCAAGATCGCCGCTTTGAAGGCCGCGAGATCACCCAGCCGCTGGCCGAAGGTGGTGTTCGCCGTCTGCGACTGAGCGTACAGCGCCTCGTCGACCCTGTCGGCACCAGCGAGTTGGTCTTGCTCGCCATCGACGCGCCGCAGGAGGCTGCGCCATGAGCAGCGCTGAGGATCCTTCGCAAGCAGGCAAGGTCCGCTCCGAAGCGCTGCGCGCTCAAGCCGAGAGCGCGCTTGCCAAAGCGCCGCCGACCGTCGGGCCGCCAAGGTCGCAGGCAGGGCTCGCGCATGAACTGCGCGTCCACGAGATAGAGCTGGAGATGCAAAATGCGGAACTCCGCAAGACGCAGATCGAGCTGGAGAGCAGCCGCGACCACTTTGTCGAGCTGTATGACTTTGCGCCGGTGGGCTACTTCAGCCTGAGTGACGAAGGCACCGTCACCCAGGCCAACCTGCCTGGCGCGCACATGCTCGGACTCGAGCGCAGCCGGCTGATAGGCAGGCGTTTTTCGAACTGGGTGAGCAGCACCCACCGAGACCGGTGGCACCGGCACGCGCTGGCGCTGCACCAGCGCAGCGACCCCGGGCGCATCGAGTTGTTGATGACGGCGCAGGACGGGCACGGCTTTTACGCCCAGATCGACGCCGTGCGGGTGCAGGCGGAGGGCTGCCCGCCGGCGCTGCACCTGACGCTGTCAGACACCACCGAGCGTAAGCGCTCCGAGGGCGAACTGCGCGTGGCTGCGGCAGCCTTCGAAACGCAAGAGGGCATCGTGATCACCGACGCCCGGGGGCTTATTCAGCGTGTCAACACGGCGTTTAGCCAGCTCACCGGCTACAGCGCCGAGGAGGCGATTGGCAAGAATGTGACACTGCTGCATTCAACGCACCACGACGAGGTCTTCTACGCCACCATGCGCGAGCAGTTGAATCGCGATGGCCGCTGGAAGGGTGAAGTCTGGACCCGGCGCAAGAACGGCGAGGTCTACGCCGAATGGCTGACGATCAGTGCCGTGCGCGACGAGGAGGCATCGGTGACACGATACGTCCGCACCATGCTGGATATTTCGTTGCGCAAGTCGCGCGAAGCCGAGATCGAGCGGCTGGCGTTCTACGACCCGCTGACCGGATTGCCCAACCGACGACTGATGGCAGACCGACTGAACCAGGCCATGGCGGTCAGCGCTCGGTCGCAGCGCGAGGGCGCACTGATGTTCATTGACCTTGACAACTTCAAGACCATCAACGACACCCTCGGACACGCCAAAGGCGACCAATTGCTGCAGCAGGCGGCACAGCGATTGAGCGCCTGCGTTCGCGAAGGCGACACGGTCGCGCGCCCCGGTGGCGACGAGTTTGTCGTCATGTTGTCGGCCGACCTCAGCGCGTTGCCCGAGGAGGCTATGGCGCAGGCTAAATCGGTGGGCAAAAAGATTCTGGCGGCGCTGAATCGGCCCTATGACATTGCCGGGCAGTCCTGCGTCATCAGCGCGAGCATCGGCGTGGTGCTGTTCAGGGACCATCTGATCGCAGCGCAGGAGCTGATCCGCCGGGCCGACCACGCCATGTACCAGGCCAAGACCGCGGGGCGCAACACGCTGCGCTTTTACGACTCGGCGGTCCATCAGCAAATCAAGCTGCGATCGGCGATCGAAGAAGAAATCCGCAAGGCCTTGCAGCAGGGCGAGTTCGTCCTGTATTACCAACCCGAGGTCGACAGCAAGCAGCAGCTGCTCGGCGCCGAGGCCCTGGTGCGCTGGCAGCATCCGAGCCGTGGGCTGTTGGCGCCTGGCGAGTTCATCGCCATCGCCGAAGATAGCGGCCAGATCGAAGCGCTCGGGCGCTGGGTGCTGCAAACCGCCTGCGCGCAACTGGCGAGCTGGTCGCGCGATCCCGACATGGCGCGGCTTCGCTTGTCGGTGAACATCAGCGTGCGCGAGCTGCGCGACCCGCGCTTTGTGCAGCATGTGCTGGGGGTGCTGGAGCGCAGCGGGGCGCCGCTCAAGCAGCTCAAACTGGAGCTGACGGAAAGCATGATGCTCGAAAACTTTGACGACACCATCGCCAAGATGAACGCGATCAGGGCACACGGCGTCGGTTTCTCGCTCGACGACTTCGGCACCGGCTATGCGTCGCTGACGCACCTCAAACGCCTGCCGCTGGATTGCCTGAAGGTCGACCGCTCGTTCGTCCGAGACCTGCTCAGCAATCCGCGCGACGCCGCCATCGCCCGCACCATCGTGGCTCTGGGCCACAACCTGGACCTCATCGTGGTCGCTGAAGGCGTCGAGACCGAAGCGCAGCGGGATCTTTTGCAAAGCTTTGGCTGCCAAGCCTACCAAGGCTATTTGTTCGGCGCCGCGGCTCCGGGGGTGGTGCTCAACCTGGCGGCGCATAGCGCCGCGCAGCGCGGCGCATCGGCGCCGGCGCCAGCCAGCCCCCGCTAAGCGCCAAGCCCCTGGGCGGTGGCGGCGATGCCCCCGCGCGTTGCGGCAATGCCCCCGCGCGTTGCGGCAATGCCCCCGGGCGGTGGCGCCGATGCCCGGGCTAGAACACCTCGAACAGGCCTGCAGCGCCCATGCCGCCGCCCACGCACATGGAGACGACGACGCGCCGGGCCCCGCGGCGCTTACCCTCGAGCAGCGCATGGCCAGCGAGCCTTGCGCCGGTCATCCCGAACGGTTGTCCGATGGCGATG
>CAISIP010000093.1 GCA_903885415.1 uncultured beta proteobacterium | reverse complement strand
GATTCCGATGAGCACCAACAGGAACAGGCCGAACAGCTCCAGCAGCTCGTGGACCTCCAGTAGGAAGTAGGGCGGGGTGAGCACGTCCTTGACTAGGATCCACGCTAACTCGATGGTGGCAAGCAGCACTACACCGGCCATCAAGACGAGCAGGGTGTGAGTTATGGCCCGCTCAAATTTGTCTAGATACGGCAACAAGGGGCTGCCTCTCCTACATTGATGTCGCATCGAAGGCGAGGCTGCAATGACGCCCAACGCTCGACGTAAGGGGCTGGCCGCAGGCCAGGCCCCCTGACGGAGGGGTCAGGTTTCATTCACGTACCCTCGCTCCATGGCTTCGCCTTGGTTCTCGAATATCGCCATCGCGGTGCTCATTCGCTTGAAGCCGAATTTCTTGTAGAACGGCTCCTTCCCTGGTACGGCGTACAGGATGATTTTCTTGTGACCGATTGATAAGCTTACGAGATTGGAAACGATCTGTTTGCCAAGGCCAAGGCCCTGATGACTTGGTAGGAGCGCGACGTCGCATATATACGAACAGTCGACTCCATCCGCGAGTGCACGGCCAACGCCCACAAGCTTGCCCTTCTCGTATACGAAGCACTTGAACATACTGTTCGTGAACGCGGTTCTCAGCCCCTCGGGAGTCTTGTTTCCAAGCGGTGCCGCACGATAGAGCGCGGCAAGCTCTAACCAGTCGAGGTTGTCGATCGAGGATGACCAGACTAATGGCATTGAGCGTTCCTCATAGCACTTAAGCACCTGTTGATGTAGGTCTACGCCAGTCCCAGCAGCTCCCGCGCGATCGCGTTGAGCCTGCTGTCGCTCTGTATCAGCGCCTCCAGCACGCTGAAATGATGAAGGCCGGGAAGCACTTCGCAAACCGGCACCGCCCCGGCACCCCAGGCGCTGCGTATCAGCGCGTTGTGACGCAGGAACTCTGCACTCTCGTCACCGCCAACCACGCTGGCCAAGGTACCGGCCGCAGGAGGCGCCAGCCAAGCCGGGCTGGCCTTGCGCACCTGCGCCGGCGTCAACCGGAGGTCTGCCTGCAGCGAGGGCGATCGCCGTATCGACTCCAGCTCGTAGAGTCCCGAAATCGACAGGGCGTTTCGGACCAGCCTGGGCGGCAGGTCGCTGGCGTGGCTGCGCCAAAGGCAAGTGAGCATCATCGCCGCCAAGTGGCCGCCTGCCGAGTGGCCCGCCACCGTGATGCGGTTGGGGTCGCCGCCGTAGGCCCCGATGTGGCGCCAGACCCAGGCCATGGCCTCGACCATTTGCAGCGTGATGTCGGTCACGCCAACCGACCGGCCTTCGGTCTGCGGGCACAGCGCGTAGTTCGGCACCACCACGCAGGCGCCACAACGGGTGAAGGCCGGCGCCAGAAAGGAGTGGTCGGCTTTGTCCAGCGAACGCCAGTAGCCGCCATGCATAAAAACCAACACCGGCGCGTTGGCACGCGGGCTCGGAAACACATCCAGCGTCGCACCCGGACCGACGCCGTAGCGCAGATCCAGGGTGCCATTTTCCAGCTCGCGCACCCGGGCCGAACGCTCGGCCCACAGCGCCAGATGGCGGCCAAAATCGGGAACCAGCGCGCGGTTGTTGTACATCCGGTCAAGCCACTGGGGGTCGGGTTTTCGCGCCATGGGTCTCCTCGTGCGGTCGGTATCGACCAGAGCCCGCATCTTGGCATAGAAGGCGCCCGACGCCCTGCTCAGGGCGCCGCCCTATCCCTTGGCACCCGCTCCCCCCTGTCCGGGCGTGGGCCCGCACCCGGTCCATCGGCGCGCGGCGGCCGATGGTCGCCGCGCCCATCTCCGGGTGGTTGCGGGTGTCCGTCCCGGGGACGATCGGCACCAGGGGGACGCGGGTGCGGACCTGGCGAAGGTCTCGGCGTGCCTGCGGGAGGCGGCCGCCGGCCCTCGCCCGGACGGTTTCCTTCGCCAGGGCGATGGCGGCTATCGGGCATCAGCCGGGGCCCGGGCGGCGGCGGCATCAGCCAGCGATCGATCCACAACCGGCGCTGCGCGTACCAGGGATCGGCGGGGTAATACCGGTCCCAATAGCTACCAACG
>CAISIP010000092.1 GCA_903885415.1 uncultured beta proteobacterium | reverse complement strand
CGATCGCGCGCCAGCTGGAGCAGGCATTGCAGGTCAGCCAGACCTCGGAGCTGTGGGAATTCGGCGCCGGAAGCGGCGCATTGGCAAAGCAACTGTTGGAATCGATCGGTGACCGGCTGCAGGCCTACACCATCGTCGACCTGTCGGGCGCCCTGCAGCAGCGCCAGCGCGAGGCCCTCGGGGAGCACGCCAGCAAGGTGCGCTGGGCCAGCGAGCTGCCGGTGACGATGCGCGGGGTCGTGATCGGCAATGAAGTTCTCGACGCGATGCCCGTCAAGTTGCTGGCGCGACGGGCGGGCCGGTGGCGTGAACGCGGCGTTTGCATCGACACCAGCGGCGCTGTCCCGCGACTGGCCTGGGAAGACCAGCCGAGCGACCTGCGGCCACCGCTGGAGATCGCCGGTAGCCACGACTATCTGACCGAAATCCACCCGGTGGCCGAGGCGTTCATGGCCACGCTCGCCGATCGGCTGGTCCAGGGGGCGGCCTTTTTCCTGGACTACGGGTTTCCCGAGCGAGAGTATTACCATGTTCAGCGCCACATGGGTACATTGATGTGCCACCGGGGGCATCGGTCCGACGCCGACCCGCTGACCGAAATGGGCCACAAGGACATCACGGCGCATGTGGACTTCACCGGTTTGGCGCTCGCCGCGCAGCAAGCGGGTGGCCTTGGTGTTTTGGGCTACACCACGCAGGCGCGCTTTTTGATGAACTGCGGCATGCTGTCCCTGCTGGACAATGCGACGCTGCAAGATCGGACAATGGCGCAAAAACTCATCATGGAGCACGAAATGGGCGAACTGTTCAAGGTCATCGGGTTTTGCAAGGGCGCCCATTGGGACGCGATCGGCTTCGCGCAGGGCGACCGCACCCACACGCTCTAGGCCATGGTGCGCTGGCTGCTGGTCCTGTTGCTTGCACTCATCGTGATCAGCTGGCTCTCGCCCTGGCTGGCTCGTACCGCCCTGGGCCGGCTGCCGGGTGACTTTCGCTTCAAGCTGTTCGGGCGCGAATTCTTTCTGCCGGTGGCGACGACGGTGCTGCTCAGCCTGGTCGCCGGGCTGGTCGCCAAGTTCGTCTAGTTGCCGCAATAGCCGGAGCGATGACTTGAAGCGCTGGGCACCGCCCCCACCCTGTTGGGCGAGTCAATCTGTTCCGAGGTGAATCCCATGCACCATATTGTTTGCCCGCATTGCCACACCACCAACCGCGTCGCGCGCAGCGCGGTGGCGAGCGCGCCCGACTGCGGCAAGTGCCATCGGCCGCTGTTCGCGGCACAATCCGTCGCGCTCGACGAGGCGGCTTTCGAGCGCCACACAGGCCGTGGCGACATTCCGGTGCTGGTCGATTTCTGGGCGCCATGGTGCGGACCCTGTCGCCAGATGGCGCCGGCCTTTGAGCAGGCTGCCGCTGAGCTTGAGCCGGTCGTTCGCTTGGCCAAGGTCAATACCGAAGCGGTCCAGAGCCTGGCAGCGCGCTTCCATATCCGCAGCATTCCGACGCTGGCGCTGTTTAGCGGCGGGCGCGAAATCGCCCGGCAGGCTGGTGCCATGGGGGCCAGTGACATCGTTCGCTGGACGCGCGCGCAATTGGCACAGGCCGCAGCTTGAGCAAGGATATCGACGTCCTCGCCGTCGGCGAGCCGCTGATCGAGTTCAACCAGCGCGCGGCGGGCAACCACAGCTACGACATCGGCTACGGGGGCGACACGTCGAATTGCGCCATCGCCGCCGCCCGTTTGGGCGCTGTCGCCGCCTATGTGACGCGGGTGGGCGACGACGCATTTGGGCAGCGCCTGATGGCGCTGTGGGCTGCCGAGGGCGTGATCACGCAGGGCGTGGTGGTCGAGGAGGGCGCGGAAACCGGGCTGTATTTCGTCAGCCACGACGCGGCGGGCCATCACTTCGACTACCGCCGCCGTAATAGCGCGGCTTCGCGCCTGGGCGCTGCCGACCTTTCGCAGGCGCTGATCGCGCGTGCCCGGTACCTGCATGTTTCGGGCATAACGCAGGCTATCAGCGCGAGCGCACGGGAGGCTGTAGACCAGGCGATCGGCCTGGCGCAGCAGAACGGTACCGCGGTCAGCTATGACCTCAATTTCCGCCCCCGGCTCTGGTCTGCCGATGCCGCGCTTGCAGCCGCCAAGCGCACGCTGGCCCGGTGCGACATCTTTTTTCCAGGTCTCGACGAAGTCCAGACGCTGACCGGAATCGTCGGTCCCGAAGCGGCCGTCGCATGGGCCCATGATTGCGGCGCCAAGGTGGTGGCCCTGAAGCTCGGCGCGCAGGGTTGTCTGCTTTCTGCCGGTGGCAGGCAGGAGCGCATTGCGTCGATTACGGTGAATCCGGTCGACGCCACCGGCGCCGGCGACTGCTTTGCCGGCGCCTTCCTGTCGCAACTTGCTGTCGGTTCGGACCCTTTTAGCGCGGCGCGATTCGCCAACACCGCGGCGGCGCTCAGCACGCAGGGCTATGGGGCGGTGGCGCCGATACCCGACCGCCGGACGGTCTTGAAAAGGATGGGCAGCGGGGCATGAGAATGGCCCGGTGCGCGCCTTTTGGTTGTCACTTGCAGGAGCTTGTCGATGGATGCAGCCCGTAGCCTAGATGTCTTGTGGGTGATGCAGGACGCACCCGTGATACCGGTGATCGTCCTGAGCGAAGTCGCCCACGCCGTACCGCTGGCGCGGGCCCTGGTCGCCGGCGGTATCCGGATGCTCGAGATCACGCTGCGCAGCCCGCAGGCCTTGGCCTGCATGCGGGCCATTGCCGCCGAGGTGCCCGACGCGGTGCTAGGCGCCGGTACGGTGCGTAACGCGCAGGACGCACGCGCGGCGGCGGCGGCGGGCGCACGCTTTGCGGTTAGCCCGGGCTATACCGGGTCGCTGGGGCGCGCCTGCCTGGACCTGGGCCTGCCGTTGCTGCCCGGCGTTGCGACGGCCAGCGACATCATGCGGTGCCAGGACGATGGACTGTGCGCGTTCAAGTTCTTCCCGGCGCTTGCGGCCGGCGGCGGCGCCATGCTTAAAGCCTGGGGCGGGCCGTTTGCCGAAGCGCGGTTCTGCCCGACCGGCGGCGTCACGCTGGACAATGCACCCGCATTGCTCGCCCTGCCCAACGTGGTATGCGTCGGCGGCTCCTGGCTGGTTCCGCCCGACGCGCTGGCGCAGGCCGACTGGCCGCGCATCACCCGTCTGGCGCAGGAAGCGGTCGCGCTGCGGCCCGGTGCCCGCGCCAGCCTGTGTTAGAAAGACGCACGCTTTAGGAGTACGCCCTTGCACAAGAGTCTTGTGGTCGCCTGCACGGTGCTGGCCGCTGCGGCCGCGCACGCCCAGGGCGCGACCTTTCAAACTGCGTCGCTGACGCCCGAAACCGCGTGGGTCGCGGCCAGGGCGGCGCTGGAGTCCTGCCGCGGTCAGGGCTACCAGGTGGGCGTTGCGGTGGTCGACCGTTCCGGGCTGGTGCAGGTGCTGCTGCGCGACCGCTTCGCCGGCGCGCACACGCTGGAGGTTGCGAGCAACAAGGCCTGGACGGCGGCGAGTTTCAGAAGCGCCACCAGTGCGCTGGCCATCGAGACCCAGCCTGGACGCCCGATGAGTGGCTTGCGCAGCCTGCCGCGCTTCATGGCGGCCGGCGGGGG
>CAISIP010000091.1 GCA_903885415.1 uncultured beta proteobacterium | reverse complement strand
TCGGGCTGCGCCTGTGGGTCGCCGGCGCGCAGCCGTTCGCGCCAGGTCGCCGCCGCCAGCAGCAGAATCAGTGCGCCGACGCCGCCAGCCATGTAGCGGTGGACCATCTCGATCCAGGCTTTGGTGTGGGTGACCGGGCCCGAAGGCATCGCCGAGTCGGCGGCCGATATTGCCGCGCGGGCGCCCACCGGGCTCGCGCTGGCATAGCATCCGGGCCAGTCGGGGCAGCCCAGGCCGGAGTCGCTCAACCGGGTGAAGGCGCCGAACAGCACCAGATCGAAGCTCAGAAACAGCGTCAGCAGCGTCAGCGCGCGCAGCCAGCCCAGGCCCGAGAGCCCGCGCTGGCGCAGCCACAGCCAGCCTGCGGCGAGCGCGGCGAGCGCCGACGCCAGCAGCAGCAACTGCCACAGGGGGGACAGGTCGATCAGGGCCTGGCTGGACATCGGGTACTGGGCGCGGCGGCGGGTGGCTAGCGGGCTGCTGCGCCGGTGCTCTGGCGCCCGGGCGTATCCCAGGACCCGCTGGCGCGCAGCAGCCGCTCAAGGTCGCGCTTGGCGCTGGCGGCGCCGGCCTTGTCCAGCGTCGCCGGGAAACGCATCATCCAGTTGCCCATCGGGTCGACCAGGTACAGGTGCTCGGGCAGGGCGCGGCCGGCTGCCGGAGCGAGCCACCCACGCAGCGCCGCAGCGTCGACCCGCAGCACCGTCGCGCCGTGCAGCGCGGGCAGCAGCGCCTGGCGCAGCGGCGCCAGGTCGTCGATCAGCCAGACCCGCTCGACCCGGTCCTTGTCCTTGCCCAGGCTCTCGCGGATCTGGCGCTGCAGGTACAGGTGCTGTTCGCACAGCGGGTCGCAGGCCGCGCCACCGACGCTGATCAGCAACCACTGGCCCCTGAGCGACTGCAGTTCGACGCCCACTGCCTCAGGCGTCAGCGCCTGCAGGCTGGGCAGCGGCCGCTGCGGATCGATCAGCTCGCCGAATACACGCCGGCTGTCGGGGCGGATGACGTAATAGCTCAGGTACGAAGCGACCACCGGCGCTGCGCACACCAGCAGCACCGCGATCATCTTCCAGCGCCCTGCCTTCGTCTGCCGCGCGCCTGCGCCGTCCGACGCGCCAGCGCCGGGAAGCGAGTGCACCGTCAGGTCGAGGAGTTGGTCCTGCTGTGCAGCGGGCGCAGGCTTAAGTGGTCTTGTGGGAGCGTCGGACAATTTGAAACCAGCCATATAGAAAAGCGATCAGCCCACTGAGGGCAAACCACTGGAACGCGTAACCATGGTGCTTGGCGACGCCGGTGTCAATCTGAGGCCATTCGCGCAACAGGCCGCCGGCAGCGGGTCCGGTCTGCTGCAAGGACCAGGGCGCCAGCGCCACGCCGATCTCGCGGGAAAAGGCTTCCAAGTCGACATTTTGCCGGATAGCGCCGCCCGACTCCGCGGCGAACTCGTATAGCTTGGACGGCGCCGGGGCAATGCGCCCGCGAATTTCGACCAGGCCCGGCTCGGTGGCCAGCGCCGGCAGGCGGCTGCGGTCGTTGAAGTCGCGCTGGACCCAGCCGCGTTGCACCAGCACGGTGGTGGCCGAATCGTCGAGTTGCAGCGGCGTGAGGACGAAGAAGCCGGACTTGGCGTTCATCGGCCGGTTGTCCAGATAGACCGTGTGGCTGGCCAGCCAGCGCCCGCGCAGCAGCGCCGGCCGGTAAAGCGCATCCTGCGCCAGTGCCGCGGCGTCTAGCGCGCTGCCTTCGAGCGCCGCCAGGCTGGCGCGCTGATCCATCAGCGACTGCAGCGCCAGTTTCTGCTCGGCACGTGACAGTTGCCACATCCCTAGCGCCAGCGTGATCACAAGCCCCGCCAGCGCGGCGATGCTGAGCCACCAGAATCGCGCCGAAGGAAAACTCACGGGATAATGGCCGCCATGGAATATCTTGTTGCTATCGCCTTTTTGGCCATCTTGGGCAGTCTCGGCGCCGCGCTGTATTTCATGCTGCAGGACGGCCGCGACGGCAAGCCCAAGACCGCGAATATGGCGCGCGCGCTGGCGTTTCGGGTTGGCTTTTCCATCGTGCTATTTCTGTGCGTGTTGGCCGCCTGGCAGATGGGCCTGATCCAGCCAACCGGGATTGCCCCCGGAAAATAAAAGGGCCGCAACGCGGCCCCTGTTTGCGCAGTCGCTCGGGCGCCATGGCGCCCTGGAGGCTGCGAGCGGCGGCCAGACGGCCACCGGCAGGCTTCAGAGCCAATAAACCAGGATGTACAGGCCCAGCCAGACAACGTCCACAAAGTGCCAGTACCAGGCGGCGCCCTCGAAGCCAAAGTGCCGCTGCGCCGTGAAGTGGCCTTTTTGCAGGCGCAGTGTGATGAACAGCAGCATCAGCATGCCAATGAACACATGAAAGCCGTGAAAGCCGGTCAGCATGAAGAAGGTGGAACCGTAGGCGCCGGAGGTGAGCTTGAGGTTGTAGGCGCTGTAGGCGTGTGAATACTCATAGCCCTGCACGATGAGAAAGGTTACGCCGAGCAGCACGGTGAGCCACATGAAGGCGATGGTCCTTGCGCGGTTGCCGCCCTGCAGTGCATGGTGCGCGATGGTCAGCGTGACGCCTGAACTCAGCAGCAGCGCGGTGTTGATGGTCGGCAGCCAGAACGGCCCCATGGTTTGGAAGGGCTCGACAATGCCCGCCGGAGAAGCGGTAGAGCCCGCTGCGACGCTGGGCCATGCCGCCTTGAAGTCGGGCCACAGTAGCGCATGCTCCAGGTTTCCGAGCTCCGGCACCGAGTGCGCCCGCATCCACCACAGCGCCGAGAAGAAGGCGCCGAAGAACATCACCTCGGAGAAGATGAACCAGCTCATGCTCCAGCGAAACGACAGGTCTACCTTGTGCCCGTAGGAGCCGCCCTCGCTCTCCGATATCGCGGTGCCAAACCACTTGAAGAGGACGGCGAACAGGATGGCCAGACCCAGGACCAGCGAGTATCGGCCCCAGCCCTCGCCGTTGATCCACTGGCCAGCGCCCAGGACGATGAAGAAGAGCCCCAGCGCGGCCAGAGCTGGGTAGCTCGACGGGCTCGGGACAAAGTAATAGGGCGTTGCGCTATGCGATGTGGAACTCATATCTTCTCCAGACTCTCAGTACAAAATTCTAGGGTTGCGATCTTCGTGGCGGCGCTATTTCGCCACCACCCAGTTAACCAGCACGATCAGGCTGACGACGAACAGGAATACACCGACAAAACCGACCGCAACCACATGCAGTGGGTTCAGGCTCGCTACATCGCAGTCGAGGTC
>CAISIP010000090.1 GCA_903885415.1 uncultured beta proteobacterium | reverse complement strand
TGCCACAGCGCGGACCGCAAGGTGCAGCGGCAATCACACCGGGTGCGTCTGCTCCTGCTCCTGCTCCTGCTCCTGCTCCTGCTCCTGCTCCTGCTCCTGCTCCTGCTCCTGCTCCTGATCCTGCTCCTGCCACTGCCTCCAGCCCATGAACGCCGACCCAGCCATCGGTTTGGCGCCTGCCGGTCACGTGCCCAGCCTCAAGCGGCGCATGGCATGCTTTGTTTACGAAGGCATGATCCTGTTCGGCATAGGTTTGGTTCCTGGTGCGATCGGAGCGTTGTTCACCGCGCTCACCGGCCAGACCCACCCTCTGCAAAGCGACACTGCACTGCGGGTGATCGCCTACGTGATCTATGGGGTGTACTTCACCTGGTTCTGGTCCTCGCGAGGCCAGACGCTGCCGATGCAGACATGGAACATCCGGCTCGTGATGCTGTCAGGACAGCCACTGTCGCAAGGAAAAGCGCTGATGCGCTATCTGGCCAGCAGTGCGTGGTTCGTCCCGGCGGTGGTGATTGCCCAGATCAATCATTGGTCGCGCTGGGAGGCGCTGCTGGCGGTGACGGTCGGAGTCGTCGCCTACGCCTTGCTGGCGTTGCTTCACCCTCAGCGACAGTTCTGGCACGACGCGTTGTGCGGCACGCAAATCATCGATACGCCACCACTGAAAAGGCGCCGCTGAGGGCGCTTGTGGTCGGATCGGATCGATCAGCGGGTCAGACGGCGTCCTCGTCGGTCTCGCCGGTGCGAATGCGAACCACCTGAGACACCGAAGTCACGAAGATCTTGCCGTCGCCGATCTTGCCGGTTCTAGCGGCCTTGACGATCGCCTCGATGCAGCGGTCCACGTCGCCGTCCTTGACCACCACCTCGACTTTCACCTTGGGCAAGAAGTCGACCACGTACTCAGCGCCGCGATACAGCTCGGTGTGGCCTTTTTGCCGCCCGAAGCCCTTGACCTCGGTCACCGTGAGGCCGGTCACGCCCACCTCGGCCAGTGCTTCGCGCACTTCTTCGAGCTTGAATGGTTTGATGATGGCGGTGATTTGCTTCATGGCGATCTCCTGATGACGGCTTCGTGAAAAGAGTTTAAGCGCGGAATTTCGAGGTGATCGGATAGCGCCAGTCGCGCCCAAAGGCTCGGTGCGTGATGCGTATGCCCACTGGCGCCTGGCGCCGTTTGTACTCGTTGATCTTGATCAGCCGCGCGACGCGCTCGACGTCGGCGCGCTCGAATCCGGCCGCCACGATGTCGTCGCTGCTCTGGTCGTTTTCCATGTAGCGCTCGACCACCTCGTCGAGCACGGCGTACTCGGGCAGGCTGTCCTGATCCTTCTGGTCGGGCCTGAGCTCAGCCGAAGGCGCGCGCGTGAGGATGCGCGTCGGGATCACCTCGCCAAGGCCGCCGTTGGGCTGCGCGTTCTTCCAGTGGCAAAGGCGATAGACCAGCGTCTTGGCCACGTCCTTGATGACGGCAAAGCCGCCGGCCATGTCACCGTAAAGCGTGCAATAACCCGTGGCCATCTCGCTTTTGTTGCCGGTTGTCAGCACGATGGAGCCGAACTTGTTGGACAGCGCCATCAGAAAAACCCCTCGAATCCG
>CAISIP010000089.1 GCA_903885415.1 uncultured beta proteobacterium | reverse complement strand
GGCAAGGCGGACATCGGTTTTTCCAGCGGCAATTCGGAGAAGGGCGCCGCGCTGTTGCTCGAGACCGGCACCGACCGCTTCGCCTTGCATGCGGACGCATTTCAGCGTGATGCCGGCGATACCTCGGCACCGGTCGCGCTGGCATGCACCAAACCCGGTTCGCCGGCATTCGCCAGGCGCATCTGCAACTCCGGCGTACGCACCCACGGTGGGGCTGTAGGCGGCTCAGTGTTCTTCGCGCAGGGTTACCTGGGTGTGTCCGCCGACACCTACCGTTCGACCTATGGCACCGTGGCGGAAGACGAAGTGACGATCGGCATGCGCTCGGACCATTACGCCGTGGAAGGAGAAGTCCGCGGCTTGACCGGTCTGTTGCAGGGCATCAAGGCGCGGTTCGGGCAGAGTGACTACCAGCACACCGAGTTCGAAGCCGGTATGCCGGGCACGGTATTCAAGAACGCCGGCAACGACCTGCGGCTCGAAGCCCGGCACGCGCGCTTGGGTCTGCTGGAAGGGGTGGTCGGTCTGCAGACCGAATCCACGCGTTTCTCCGCCGATGGCGCCGAAGCCTTTGCGCCCTACAGTCGCACCCGCCAGAGTGCCCTGTTCATTTACGAGGAAATGGCTGCGGGTTGGGGGAAAATCAGTCTCGGCGCGCGGTCCGAATCGGTCCGTGTAGCGTCGTTCGGCAACCCGGTGGTGGCGCGGTTTGCTCCGGCCGAACGCAGTTTTAATCCGGGCAGCTACGCACTCGGTGCACTCTGGAACCTGTCTGGGGGCTGGCAGCTCACGTCCAATCTGGCCTACAGCGAACGCGCGCCCAAGGACTACGAACTGTTCGCTGACGGCCCGCACATCGCCACCAATTCCTACGAGGTCGGCAATGCCGGCTTTTCGAAAGAGAAGGCGACCAACCTGGACCTGGGCGTCCAGTGGAAAAACGGCGCCAATGTCGCCCGCCTGGGGGCCTTCGTGAACCGTTTCAGCAACTACCTGTCACTCGATGCGACCGGGTTGCTGCGCGACACCGATGGCAACGGTGCCGGGGTGGGGGTTAGCGACGACGGTACCGGCAAGTCTGTCGAGTCCGGTGGCGCGGCGGAGGTTCTGCCCGAATATGCCTATTCGCAGGTACGTGCGCGTTTTGCAGGGCTGGAGGCCAGCGGCACGCTGCGCCTGATGGACGGGCCGCAGGTGCTGGACCTAGAACTGCGCGGCGACCTGGTGCGCGCGGTGAATTTGGTCACCGGCCAGAACCTGCCGCGCATCGCACCGGCACGGCTGGGGGCGACGCTGGTCTGGGCGCAAGGCCCCTGGGGTGCGCGTTTGGGTGTCCACCATGCCGTCGCGCAAAACCGCGTGCCTGCAAGCCAACTGGCCACGGGCTCCTACACACTGGTCGACGCGGCCCTTAGCTACCGTCAGAAAGCGGGCGCCGCAAACCTGCTTTGGTACGCACGGCTGGGCAACCTGGGCAACACCCTGGCCTACCCGTCGAGCTCAATCCTGACGCAGACGGCGCCGGGGAAGTCACCGCTACCGGGGCGCAGTGTGAAGCTGGGGCTGCAGACGAGCTTTTAAAAAATAAATGCAGTACAGGGCTTCAGGGCGCGAGGCGCTCGCGCAGCCACGGCATGTCGCCGTCGCGGGTATAACGGAGCCGGTCGTGCAGGCGGTTCTTGCGGCCCTGCCAGAACTGCCAGCTGTCGGGCTTGAGCCGGTAGCCACCCCAATGTGGCGGGCGCGGCGGCTGTAGCAAGAACTGCGCACCGTAGCGCGCCGCATTGGCGATGAGGACGCCGCGGCCGGAGATCACCTGCGACTGTGGAGACGCCCAGGCGCCGATGCGCGAGTCCAGCGGTCGGCTCTTAAAGTACGCATCGCTCTCGGCGGGGTCGACCTTCTCCACCAGACCTTCAATGCGCACCACACGCTCGAGTTCGACCCAGTGGAACTGTAGCGCGGCCCAGGGGTTGCCGGCGAGTTCCTGGCCCTTGCGGCTGTCGTAGTTGGTGTACCAGACGATGCCGCGCGCGTCGAAGCCCTTGATCAGCACGACGCGGGTGCTCGGGCGCATGTTGCCGGCCACGGTGGCGAGCGTCATCGCGTTGGGCTCGGGCACTTCGGCGGCGATGGCCTCTTGCAGCCATTGTTCGAACTGCACGAACGGATCGGCATGCGAAGCGTCCTCGCTGAGTTCGGCGCGTTCATAACTTTTTCGCAGGTCGGCAAGGGAGGGCATGGCAAGAGTATAGGCAGCGTGCTGCCGCTTGCGCGCGCGCCAATCTACCGAAGAAAAACCGGAAGTACCGGCATGTCGTACGCAAGCTTGACGCAATACCCTGTCGTGGGCGGGAGCTCAGGAGCTACAACGCGGCCATCTGTTTGCGCGGCGGCGCCATGGACCTTTGGAGTGGCGCATGGCCCGCTTCGTGCAGCAGTCGATGCAGCGCGGCGTCGTGGATGCCGTTGTCCTGCAGGCAGCGCAGCGTCTGTTCGGCATAGTCCAGCGTGCTGCCGTAGCGGCCGCTGGCGCCAGCAAAAATATCCCGATAGCGTTGTGCGCTGAGTTCCCCGGTGAAGTTCGGGCTCGCGCGCGACAGCGTGAATCCGAGCGCCTGCACCGGGCCCTGGCTGCTGTTGCAACGCAGCCACTTGGGGTCGTAGACGCCTGTCACCATCTCGCGCTCCCAGAGCTGGCGCATCACCGCCTCGCCCTTGTTGCGCGCCACGCGCAGCACGGCACCGTGGCAACTGCCGCCTGAGAGCAGCGCGAAAACCAGCCCGGGCGCGGCGACCGTTCCGCGATTGACCCGGCTCCACATTTTCAGCGTACGGTGCCAGCCGTGGACACGTGCAGGCCGCGTTTCGGCGAGCTCGAAGTCGGGGCGCCAGATCAGCGACGCGTAGGCGAAGAGCCACAAATCGTTCCCGCCGCCCCACTGCGCCAGCGCGCGCTCGAGCATCGGCTGCGGGTCGCGAACCGGCGTGGGGTGGGGTGTCATGCGGCCAAACGCGGTGCTTGCATCGGAGCGCCATGGTACCCGCACGCGGCGCGTTGTCCGGTCGCGGTGCGAGCCTGAATATTTCACGCCAGTCGGTCGGCAGTCCTGCCCGAAGGGACGTTGTCGTTCGCAGTCGTTAAGATTTGCGGAGCCACTTCTTCTGCCTTTTGAAAGGAATGCCATGACCGCGCTGCCAAGTCGCTCCAAAGACAATTCGTGGAAGTTAAAGACGCCGCCTGGCACCTCCGAGTACACGATGCATACCGACGAGAAGGATGGCAAGAAGATTCTCGTTTGTACCGTGGGCAGCACGGTGCTGCACTACGACGTACGCTGCATTGACGACCTGAGCGCCATGCTCAAGAAGGCAGGCGACTGGGTGGACCTTGGCGGAGCCGATGAACAAAAGCCAGCGAAAGAAGGAACTGTGGAGGCCTGGGGACGTTCGGAGGCGAATCCGCTAGGCGGCTGGTATGGACTAAAGAAGGGCCTGCGCGGGCGCTTCGGAGTGTATGTACCTCCGCTCATGGAGGAGCTCGGGCTATGTGAGCTTGAGCACAACGCCAAGAACAATAGGATGCGCGCCAAGTGAGCGAAGTAACTCCGGACATTGGCACACGCAGGAGGTGTCGATGCGAAATCGCCGGAAACTGGGCATCGCACCGGCACGGCGGGGCTTGCGCGTGAGCCCGCTCGAGATACGCCAGGCTGCGGATATCGAGCCGGCTTTCAAACGTGGTGGCGCACTCGGCGTGCAGGCCTAGGCTGTCCCGTTTGACGCGCCCACATTCAGCCAGATTCGCGTCATTGCCGACCACCTGATCCGGCTGAAGCTGCCTTCCATGTTTGCCGCGACGCCGTATGCGGAGGATGGCGGGCTGATGTCGTATGCGACCCTGTTCACCGACAACTCTCGCTGCGGTGCAGCTTACGCGGACAAGCTATGCAAGGGCGCCAATTCGGGCGATCTGCCAGTGGAGCAAGCCACCCGGTTCGAGCTGGTTGCCAATACGAAGACCGCGAAGGCAATCGGTGTCAGGTTGCGGGACTCGACCACGGTGGCTGTGGACCGGGTGATCGAGTAACGCTGCCTACCCGCCATGCAGCGGGCGGCTCAAGAGGGCTGCTTGCCGTCCGGTTCCGTGAAAACGCGCCTGTGGAGCCGACGCAGCAGCCACCATGACGCAATCAGCACCAGTGGGATCGCTGCGGCCGACGAGGCCTCCGGGCTGAACGGCCAACCCCAGGGCTGCAGGGCTTTGGTTGCGTAACTGACCAGACCGACGACGTAGTATGTGGCCGCCGCTACAGACAGGCCTTCCACCGTGGACTGCAACTTGAGCTGCATGCCCTGGCGGTTGTTCATGGCGACCAGCAGCGCCTGGCTGCCGTGCTGTTGTTCGATTTCCACGCGGGTGCGCAGCAGGTTGCTGATGCGCGAGACCCGCTGCGAAAGCGCGTCCTGGCGCCGGGTGGCCCAGGCGCATGTGCTGCGCGCCGGAGTGAGTCGGCGACCCATGAACTCGCCGATGGTTTGCAGCCCCGCCAGGCGCGATTCGGCGAGTTCCGCAATGCGTTTGTCCACCAGTTCGAAATAGGCTGCACTGGCCGAAAAACGCGAGTGTGTCGCCGCGTACTGGCTCTCGACCTGACCCGCCAGCTTGGTCAGACGGTCGAGCAGCAGCGTTTCATCCTCGCTCCTGGCGCTACGGATGGATTCTGCGAGCTCGGCCAATTCGCGCTCGGCCGATGCCAGCTCCGCGGAAGCCTGGCGCGCAGCCGGCAGGCCCAGCAGCGCCGCCATGCGGTAGGTGTCGAGTTCCAGCAGTCGCTGTACCAGCCGGCCCAGCCGCCGGTGCGCCACACTGCCAGCCAGCAACACCATCCGGGAAAAACCGTCGGCATGAATAGCAAAGTCGCTGTAGACCTCGCCCAGGCCATCTGCCACGGTCGAGGCGATCAGCGTGTCCTCACGCAGCACATGTTTGACCAGCGACGTGCTGTCGGACTTTTTCGTGGGCAGCACCCACAGGTGCAAATTGACCAGGCACTGCCCCGGCAACCCCTGCAGCCAGTCCTGCGGAACGACCTCGAGGGCGGTGGTCGGCTCGCGCTCGCCAAAGCCGGTGGCGTCGATCGCCCGGGTGAATGTCCAGGTGACAAACTCGGTGTGCATCTCCCAACGCAGGCGGTATGGCCCCAGGTCCGTGCGGACATGGCCGGACTGGGCATCCGGCTGCGGCAGGTGGTGGTCGCGCAGCAACGCGGCCAGATGCATTCGGCTGGCTTCGCGTGCGGCGGCGTCGCACACCGTCACGCAATGCGCAATGGCCAGCGGGGCGGTCAGCGCCTCAGGCGGACGGGCGTGAATTTCGTTGTGCAATGCGACCCTTTGCGGGTGCATGGCGGGTTGGATCTTCGGTGTCATGGTTCCCCCAAGCGGAGGATTATCCCGCAGGCCTCGCCCCATCTTTTCGGCCGGGGCGTTGGGGTGACCCACCCCCCGCAGCGGTTCTGTTTCACGGTGACGATCGCGGCATCCCACAAGGGGAAAGCCTCGGGCGTGCGGCCCCAGGCGTGCCAGTGTATTCAGCCACGCCGCACGCGCTGGAAACCTGTGGTGGATGGGCTACGTCCTGCTTTGCTTATGTTGGCGCGGCAGGATGGCATGATTGCGTTCGACAACGCGAAGCACTGCCTGCAGGCGATTCGACATTCCCGCCTGGTGGCATTCGCGGCGCCTGCCGCGTGCGGCAGACGCAGACAGCCGGACGGTACGCTGCGTTGGTTTGGAAATGGTTCGGCCGGAACTTCAAGCAAACAAGAGGGTGAGCACATCGTCCATACCGCCTGTGCGGCCTACTGCGATCCTGTCCGGTGCGTCACGCCGCGCGGGCCTGCATGCAAGCAGGCGCCAGGCAACGCGCCGGTCTTGCGTGGGAATTGCGCGACACGCTGCAAGGTCTTGCCGTACAGTCCGATCTGATTTTTCAACACCGCAAGCACCATGGCATTGACCTTTCCATTTTCCGCAATCGTAGGCCAGGACGAAATGAAGCAGGCCATTCTGATGTCCGCAGTCGACTCGACCATCGGCGGCGTGCTGGTGTTTGGCGACCGTGGCACCGGCAAATCGACCGCCGTGCGCGCGCTTGCCGCCCTGCTGCCCAAGATGCAGGCTGTCGTCGGATGCCGCTACGGCTGCGACCCTGCAAGCGAGGGCAGCGCGTGCCCGGACTGCGCCGCGCTGCGCGGCGCCTCCAGGGCCAGACTAGCCAGTCATTTGATTCCGGTGCCGGTGGTGGATCTGCCGCTGGGAGCCACCGAGGATCGGGTCGTGGGCGCCCTGGATCTGGAGCGCGCGTTGTCCCAAGGGGTGAAGTCCTTTGAGCCCGGTCTGCTGGCGCGCGCCAACCGGGGATTTCTCTACATCGACGAGGTCAATCTGCTGGAAGACCATCTAGTCGATCTGCTGATCGATGTCGCGGCCTCCGGTGAGAATGTGGTTGAGCGCGAGGGCCTCAGTGTGCGGCACCCCGCGCGATTCGTCCTGATCGGAAGCGGCAACCCGGAAGAGGGTGAGTTGCGCCCCCAATTACTGGACCGGTTCGGTCTTTCTGTGGAGGTCAGGACCCCGCAGGAACTGGAAGCGCGCGTCGAGGTCGTGAAGCGCCGCGATGCCTTTGAGCGCGACCCCGCCGCCTTTTCACTGGCCTGGAAGAAGGAGGATGACCACACGCGGCGGATGATCCTAGCTGCCAGAAAGCGCCTGGACTCGGTCATCGTTCCCGATGCCGCGCGGCAAGGCGCCGCCAAACTGTGCATGGCGCTGGGCACCGACGGGCTGCGTGGCGACCTGACGCTGATTCGCGCGGCGCGTGCCAACGCTGCGCTGCAAGGCGATGCCCAGGTTGGCGGCACGCACCTGCGCAGGGTGGCCGCCTGCGCGCTGCGCCATCGCCTGCGGCGCAACCCGCTGGACGACACTGGTTCGACCACGCGGGTGGACCGGGCCGTGGCCGAACTGTTTCCCGGCTGAGCGCGCACTGCATGCAGACCGATGCCGAGACTGTCGTCGCCTTGCTGGCGGTGGATCCGCTGGGTCTTGGGGGCGTTTGCCTGCGCGCGCGCGCGGGTCCCGCGCGTGAAGCATGGCTTGCGCAGTTGCGTGGGATCCTGCCGCAAGCTACGGCTATGCGCAGGGTGCCGGTCAACATCTCTGACACCGCGCTGCTCGGCGGTCTGGACCTGGCCGCCACCTTGCGGGCAGGACGGCCGGTGGCCCTTCAAGGGCTGCTGCCAGCAGCCGATGGAGGGGTGTTGTTGCTGTCCATGGCCGAACGCATGCCATCGGAGACTGCAGCGCGCTTTTGCGCGGTGCTTGACAACGGCTCGGTGTCCCTGCAGCGCGACGGACTGGATGCCAGCTGCCCGGCACGGGTCGCTTTGGTGGCCCTGGACGAAGGGGCCAGTGATGACGAAGCCATGCCCGCAGCCCTGCGCGAGCGTCTGGCGTTTTGGCTCGTGTTGGATGGACAGGACGAGCTGGGCGCCGATCTGGCGTGGACCGCACAGGAAGTGCTGGCTGCCCGTGGCCGGCTGGCGCAGGTGCGCGTGGACAACGCGGTGGCCCGCGCCCTGTGCGCAGCAGGCATGGCGTTGGGCATCGACTCCCTGCGCGCACCGCTGCTGGCGCTGCGCGCGGCGCGCGCTGCCGCGGCATTGGTCGGAGCCGATGTGGTGGATGAAGACCATCTGGCGCTGGCGGCCCGCCTCGTCCTGGCGCCCCGCGCGACCCGGTTGCCGCAGCTGCCGGAGCCCGAATCAGCGCCCGAACCCGCTTCGGACCCGCCGGACGCGGCTGTGTCGCACCCCCCCGATCTGTCGCAGGAGCCAGCGCACGCCGACGCTTCGTCTTCCCCCGAAACCGGGTCGGAGGAAGACGCACCCGATGCTGCCCAGCGCGGCGAAATGGGCGAGCGCATCCTCCAGGCGACCCTGGCTGCTTTGCCTGCGGGCCTGTTGGCCAGTCTGGCCTTGGGTCTTTCTCCCCGGATTCGTGCAGCGTCCGGCGGGCGCGCGGGCAGTGTGCAAAAGAGCCAGCTTCGCGGCCGCCCCATCGGCGCAAGGGCTGGAGAGCCACGCGCAGGGCAGCGTCTGCATGTGCTGGAAACCCTGCGTGCGGCCGCGCCGTGGCAAAGGCTGCGCAATTCGCCGCCCGCGACAGGGCGCATTCAGGTGCGCAAGCAGGACTTTCATGTGACCCGCTTCCGGCAACGCAGCCAGACCACCACGATTTTTGTGGTGGATGCCTCGGGTTCCGCAGCACTCAACCGCCTGGCCGAGGCGAAGGGCGCTGTCGAACTGCTGCTTGCCGATTGTTACGTGCGCCGCGACCGCGTTGCGGTGGTGGCTTTTCGCGGCGCGGCGGCGGAAGTGCTGTTGGCGCCTACCCGTTCACTGGCCCGCGCCAAACGCAGCCTGGCAGGCTTGCCCGGGGGGGGTGGTACGCCGCTGGCCAGCGGCATCGATGCAGCGCGCGCGATGGGTGAGCAAGTCCGGCGCAGAGGGGACACCCCCATCATTGTCCTGCTGACCGACGGACGCGGAAATGTCGCCCGCGACGGCTCTCCCGGGCGCCTGGCCGCGGCCCATGACACGCTCATGGCAGCCCGCCAGCTGCGACTGTCGGGGGTGACCACGCTTCTGCTCGACAGTTCAGCCCAGCCGCAAGCTGCTGCCCGGGCACTGGCCACGGACATGGGCGCCCGCTACCTGCCACTGCCCTACGCAGGCGCGCGGGCGATGTCCGAAGCCGTGAAGGCGCTGGCCGGCCTGGCCTGAGCGATCGTCCATGAGCGCCGCGCCGGGCCGCCCCAAGC
>CAISIP010000088.1 GCA_903885415.1 uncultured beta proteobacterium | reverse complement strand
TGCAGTCGCTCAAGGTCTACCGGCTGCTCGAAGCTTACCGCGGCCGACCGGCCGGCGATGTCAGCGCACTCATCGATGCGGTATTGGCGGTGCTCGCGTACGCGCAGACCCATGAGGCGACGCTTTTGGAACTCGAGGTCAACCCGGTGCTGGTGTTGCCCGCGGGGCGCGGCGTGCTGGCGGTCGACGCCCTGATACGGATTGCAACCAAGGGATAGAGCATGAACGAAGCACTGCGCATCACCGCCCAAGACGGTGTCTTGACGATCACGCTGGACCGGCCCAAAGCCAATGCGATCAATGTTCCGACCCGCCGGGCGCTGTACGCGGCCTTCAGACGCTTGCAGGACGACGACCGCCTGCGGGTGGCCATCGTCACCGGAACCGGGCGCTTCTTTAGCGCCGGCTGGGACTTGCATGGCGCCAATGACGGCGAGGCGATAGACGCCGACCACGGGCCCGGCGGTTTCGCCGGCCTGACAGAATTCTTCGGCCTCGACAAGCCGGTCATCGCAGCGGTCAATGGCCTGGCCATGGGCGGGGGCTTCGAACTGGCGCTGGCCGCGGACATGATCGTCGCCAGCGAAGCCGCCGAGTTCGCGCTGCCCGAAGTCCGGCTCGGCATGCTGGCCGACTCGGGCGGGGTGCTGCGACTGCCCCGGCGTCTGCCGCGGGCGATCGCCTCGGACATGCTGTTCACGGGCCGTCGCATGGGCGCGCAAGAGGCGGCCCGCTGGGGACTGGTGAACCAGGTGGTGGCGCCGGAGCAGTTGCTGGCTGCGGCGCGCAGCCTGGCCGAGCAGGTGGTGGCAGCGGCGCCGCTGCCGGTGGCAGCGCTCAAGCAGGTGCTGCGCGCCACCGAGTCGCAGCCGCTGGCCGACGCCTACCGCACGCTGCGCGGGACCGGACTGCCGGCCTACCGCGCCATGCTGGTGTCGCAGGATGCGAAGGAGGGGCCGCTGGCTTTTTCCCAGAAGCGCCCGCCGGTGTGGCGCGGTCGCTGACGATCGACGGCGCGACCACGGTGGTGCGTGCGACCACGACCCCGCATCGGATAATCCGGCCACGCATCGATCAAGGCGCCGAATGCCCCAGTACCTCAACCCCGCCCAACAGCAACAAGTAGAGCGCCTGCTTCGAACGCCGACAGCGCGCAGCGAGTGGCCGACCTGGCTGCTGTTCCTGGCGATGGTACGTTCTTACTACGAGCACCGGGCAGCGGACGACTGCAAGCACCGGATCGTCATCAACGAGGCCGCTTGGCCGATGCGTCTTCTGTTCCTGGACAACAACTACCACCTGGTGCACCACGACCTGCCCGATCTGCCTTGGTACCTGCTGCCCGTCGTATACCGCGCCAATCGCGAAGACTACCTTCGGCGCTGCGGCGGCTTTCTCGTCGCGGGCTATGGGGAACTGATTCGGCGCTTTGGACTGACCCCGGTCGATGCACCGTTGCTGGACATTGCAGGGCCGTGACGGCGCGCTCGGACCCGCGCTGGCGCCTAGCGCTGCCAATGTACAACCTCACGACGGACCTGGGTCGGGCCTGGGAGCGGCTGCTCGGCGCAGTGGTCGATGGGCTGCGCCAACGCGGTTGGCGCGACGTAATGGATATCGTCGTCGCGCCACCGGATCTGATTGGCTTTTGGCGTTCTCCGGACCTGCTGCTGTCGCAAAGTTGCGGCTATCCGCTGGCAACCGTTTTAGGCGACGCGGTTCGGGTCATCGCCGCGGCCGAATTCGACTGGCCCGGCTGCAGCGGCGTGCAGTATTGCAGCGCAATCGTCGTGGCCGAGGGTGCCGCCGACTCGCTGGAGGCTTTGCGTGGCAAAGTCGCCGCTGTCAACGAAAGGCATTCGCACAGCGGGATGAATGCGCTGCGCCACACCATCGCGCCAATGGCCCAAGGCGGGCGATTCTTCGAACGGGTGATCGTTGCTGGAAGCCACCTGGCCAGCCTGCGCGCGCTGCAGCGCGGGCAGGCCGATGTGGCGGCAGTAGACTGCGTCACACTTGCGCTGGCGCAGCAAGAGGCGCCGGGTGCGCTGGCGGGTCTGCGCGTGCTGCTACACAC
>CAISIP010000087.1 GCA_903885415.1 uncultured beta proteobacterium | reverse complement strand
GCTGTCGACCAGCGGATCGAGTTCCTGCGCCGACCCGGCACCGCGCAGGGCCCGACCAAACTTCTCGTTCATCACATCGTCGCTGAGATAGGTGATGTGACCAATCATCCGGGCGATGCGCAACCCCCGCTTGGGCTTGGTCTCGGCTTGTCCCTCGTGGGCATAGAAGTTGCCCCCATTGAAGTCGGGGTCTGTGACGATGGCGCGCCGGGCCACCTCATTGAAGGCGATGTTCTCCGCCGTCAGGTTGGGCGCACTCGCGATCACCACCGCATTGCGAACCCGTTGCGGATATTGCAGCGTCCAACTCAGCGCCTGCATGCCACCCAGGCTACCGCCCATGACAGCGGCCAGGGTCTCGATTCCAAGCGCGTCGAGCAACCGCGCCTGCGCGTCGACCCAATCCTCCACCGTGACCACCGGGAAGTCGGCACCATAAGTTCTGCCGGTGTCCGGGTTGGGGTGCATCGGCCCGGTCGAGCCAAAGCAGGACCCCAGGTTGTTGACGCCGATGACAAAGAAACGGTCGGTATCCAGCGGCTTGCCGGGCCCGATCATGTTGTCCCACCAGCCGTCGGACTTGTCCTGTCCGGCGTAAAGGCCCGCCAGATGATGCGATGCGTTCAGAGCATGCAGAATCAGGACCGCATTGCTGCGGTCGGGCTTGAGCTTGCCATAGGTTTCATAGGCCACCACGTACGCACGGATTGAGGCGCCGCTGCGCAATGGCAGGGGTTCCTCAAAGTACATCGATAAAGGCGTGACATGCATAAAAAAACCCGGCGACGCTAATAGCGCGGCCGGGTTACCTTCAGGGTGCCAATGCCGTCTTTAGCTGGTTTTCGGAGTTCCAGGACCCCGGTGCCCGCAAGCTGGTGCAAATCGGCACAAACCCCAAGTATAAGTGCAACCGCTGCGGTTAACGCCAACCAATCAGCGCCACTGCGCCCATGCCGACAAAGATCGCCGCCGAGGCCATGTGCACCATGCGCATCGGCAACAAACGGGTCACGCGCTCACCCAACCACACCACCGGCGCATTGGCCAGCATCATCCCGAGGGTGGTTCCCGCGACGACCGAAAAATACGCCTGGTACTGCAGCACCAGCATCACGGTCGCAACCTGCGTCTTGTCGCCCATTTCGGCAAGGAAGAAGGCCAGCACCGTGGTACCAAATACGCCCAGCCGCGCGGGCCCGCCGCTCTCGTTGGCCTGGTCCAGTTTATCGGGCACAAGCATCCAAAGCCCCATCGCGACGAAGGACCCGCCCAGAGCCCAACGCAACAGGTCGGGCCCGGCCGCGCTGGCGACCCAGGCGCCAACGGCCCCGGCAAGCGCATGGTTGACGATGGTGGCGACCAGGATGCCCCAGACAATGGGCCAAGGTCGCCGAAACCGCGCCGCTAACACCAGCGCCAGCAGTTGCGTCTTGTCGCCCATCTCTGCCAGCGCAACAATTCCTGCGGAAATGAAAAAAGCATCCATCCGCCCATCGTAACCATGTCACCCAGCAGCAGCAGCGCCCACATTAACGAGCCGATGGCCTGGCCGCGTCCTATCCGGATGGCGCAGATATTGCTTTGTTTTGGTGCGCGCACGGCAGCGTTGGGCCAACAGCACCATAACAATGCGTTTTATATAAGGAAGACTCCATGGAGGCACTAAAACAGGGCTCTGATGCACTGTTCATCCTTTTGGGCGGCATCATGGTGCTGGCCATGCATGCCGGTTTCGCCTTCCTGGAGTTGGGAACGGTCCGCAAGAAGAACCAGGTCAACGCCCTGGTGAAGATTCTGGTGGATTTTTCGGTGTCCACGGTGGTCTACTTCTTGGTCGGCTACAGCGTCGCCTACGGAACCACTTTCTTGGTCGGCGCCGAAGAGTTGGCGCAGCGCAACGGCTACGAACTGGTCAAGTTCTTCTTTCTGCTGACCTTTGCAGCCGCCATTCCGGCCATCATCTCGGGTGGCATTGCCGAACGCGCCAAGTTTTGGCCACAGTTGATCGCCACCGCGGTGATCGTCGGACTGGTCTATCCGCTGTTTGAGGGCGCGGTCTGGAACCAGCAGTTTGGGTTCCAATCATGGATCAAAGTGCAGACGGGGCAGGAGTTTCACGACTTCGCAGGTTCGGTGGTGGTCCATGCAGTCGGCGGTTGGCTTGCGCTGCCGGCCGTGATTCTGCTCGGCGCACGCGCCAACCGGTATCGCAAAGACGGTTCGATCAGCGCGCACCCCCCTTCGAATATTCCCTTTCTGGCGCTGGGCGCATGGATTTTGACGGTGGGCTGGTTCGGCTTCAATGTGATGAGCGCGCAGACCATCGACAAGATATCCGGTCTGGTTGCCGTGAACTCGCTGATGGCCATGGTCGGCGGGACGCTGGTGGCGCTGGCGCTGGGCAAGAACGACCCGGGCTTCATTCACAACGGGCCGCTGGCGGGCCTTGTCGCCGTGTGCGCGGGGTCGGACCTCATGCACCCCCTGGGCGCCTTGGTGGTGGGCGGCGTAGCCGGTGCAATTTTCGTGGTGATGTTCACATTGACCCAAAACAAATGGAAGATTGACGATGTGCTGGGCGTCTGGCCATTGCACGGCTTATGCGGTACCTGGGGCGGATTGGCAGCGGGCATATTCGGCTCCAAGTTGCTCGGGGGTCTGGGCGGGGTATCGTTTTGGGCCCAGCTCGCCGGAACGGGCGCCGGCGTCCTTTGGGCTGCGGCGAGCGGCCTGGTGATGTACGCGGCCCTGAAATTGGCCATGGGCCTTCGGCTCAGCCCGGAGGAAGAGTATGAGGGGGCCGACCTATCCATTCACCGCATCGGCGCCACCCCCGACCGGGAGGTGCACTGGTAGCGGTCGCGATGGCCGCTTCAGACCACGCCCATCCATAGACGAGGGTAGCAAAAATAAACTTGCAATACCTTGGATTTGGCGCATAATGGACGCGTATTGTTGGAAAACGTAACAGTACTAGTTTGCGGTGATAAGTCAGTTTCGCGTCTGCTTTAAGTCTTCATTGGTTTGTTGATTGCGGTTATCGGACTCCATCGCGTTTTGAGTTCTTTAGAGGAGTCCTTTCATGGGCAACAAACTTTATGTGGGCAATTTGCCCTATTCCTTCCGTGATGAAGATTTGCAGCAAGCTTTTGCTGCCCACGGTACCGTCACGAGCGCCAAGGTCATGATGGAACGCGACACCGGTCGCTCCAAAGGCTTCGGATTTGTGGAAATGGGAAGCGATGCGGAAGCACAAGCAGCCATCAGTGGAATGAACGGCCAGCAGTACGGCGGCCGCGGCTTGGTCGTCAACGAGGCGCGTCCGATGGAGCCACGTCCCCCACGTAGCGGCGGCTTCGGCGGCGGCGGCGGTAGGGGCGGCGGCGGCGGATATGGTGGTGGCGGTAGCGGCGGTGGTGGTGGTGGCGGATACGGCGGCGGCGGCGGGGGTCGCAGTGGTGGTGGCGGTGGCGGTGGATACGGCGGTGGCCGCAGCAGCTACTAAGACTATTGCCATCAGCGCGAAAAGCGCGCGT
>CAISIP010000086.1 GCA_903885415.1 uncultured beta proteobacterium | reverse complement strand
TCCGGTGCGGATGGAACTGGCGACGAACTGCCCCAAGATACTAGGTGATGCGCAGCAACTGCGCCAGGTGGCCCACAACCTGCTGCAGAACGCCCAAGATGCGACCCTGCTGGCCGGCCCGGCGCAGGCGGGCAAGGGCGTCTTGGTCCGCACCCAGTGGGTCGACGCCAGCCGGCGCGTGCGCATGAGCGTGATTGACCATGGCACCGGGTTTTCCGACAGCATCCTCAAGCGCGCCTTCGAGCCCTATGTCACGACCAAGTCCAAAGGAACCGGGCTCGGACTCGCGGTGGTCAAGAAGATAGCCGACGAGCACGGCTCGCGAATCGACATTGCAAACCGGGTCGAAGAAGGGCGGGTGCTGGGCGCGCAAGTGTCGTTATCATTCGCCGTAGTTGGAATCGAGAGTGACAGCGGCCCTGCCGAGCGCGCCAGCATCCCCATTTCTTAACCCTAGGGCAAACCCAACGCATCATGGCAAACATACTGGTGGTCGATGACGAGCTCGGGATTCGCGATTTGCTGCAGGAGATCCTCCAAGACGAAGGCCACAGTGTTGAGGTAGCCGAGAATGCCGAGCAGGCGCGCATGGCGCGCGCACGCGCACGGCCCGACCTGGTGCTGCTGGACATCTGGATGCCTGACACCGACGGCGTTACCCTGCTCAAGGAGTGGTCGTCCTCTGGCGCGCTGACCATGCCGGTGATCATGATGAGCGGCCATGCAACCATCGACACCGCGGTGGAAGCGACCAAGATCGGCGCGCTGGCTTTTCTCGAAAAGCCAATCACGATGCAAAAGCTGCTGAAGGCCGTGGAGCAGGGCCTGTCGAAAGGAAGCGCACGCCCGACTTCGGCAGGGGCGGTCCACCACCCGGTGCCAGGACCGCTGGTACAAGAATCCGGCTCCATGCCGGCAGTCGTCTCTGGGCCGCAGGCGCGCCAGAGCTTTGGGCTGGACAAGCCACTGCGCGAATCGAGAGATGAATTCGAGAAGGCCTATTTCGAATATCACCTGGCGCAGGAAAATGGATCGATGACGCGTGTCGCCGAACGCACCGGGCTGGAGCGCACGCACCTGTACCGCAAACTCAAGCAGCTCGGCGTCGATCTGTCGCGGGCCAAGCGCAGCCCGGCCTGAAGCGAAAGGCGCCCGGAGCGGGTTTTCCCTAATCCGCAATCCACTGTTCGTGCCGATACCCTTCCTGAGCGGCTGTCAGGACTATTGCATCGGATCCATCATGAAAGTTACCCGGCGAGTTATCGAGATCATTTTTGCGCTGCTGCTAGTCGCCGTGATCTACGGAAGCGTGCGCGGCTAACATCCTTCCCCGGATGCGCGGAGCCGACGCGCATGCATGCTCGGCGAGGCAGGCCCCGACATGGTCGGCAGCCTCGACGGCGGTGCTTGCACAGGGGACAGTGCAGAGCACAAAGGCCATCGCGGGCGGACGGCCGCTGGTATACTGCGAGGCTCTGGCCCGGTAGCTCAGTCGGTAGAGCAGAGGACTGAAAATCCTTGTGTCG
>CAISIP010000085.1 GCA_903885415.1 uncultured beta proteobacterium | reverse complement strand
GCGCTGCGCCGACTGCGCAAATTCGCGCGTGAGGGAAACGCCGAAGAACTCGACCTGGATGACACCATCCGCGCCACTGCCGCCAACGCCGGCTGGCTCGACATCAAGATGGTTCCCGAGCGCCATAACAATGTGAAGGTGCTGCTGCTGCTGGATGTCGGCGGCACCATGGATGAGCATGTGGCCCGGGTAGAAGAAATGTTTTCGGCGGCCAAGACCGAGTTCAAACACATGGAGTTCTACTACTTCCACAACTGCGTATACGACTTCATGTGGAAGAACAACCGCCGGCGCTACAGCGAAAAATTCGCAACCTGGGACATCATCCGCAAGTACAACAAGGACTACAAGCTGATATTCATCGGCGACGCGACGATGAGCCCCTATGAAATTCTGCAGCCGGGGGGCAGCGTGGAATACAACAACGAAGAGGCTGGCGTCGAGTGGCTGCAGCGCCTGACCACCGCGTTTCCGAAGTTCGCCTGGATCAACCCCGAGCCCCTGGGCGTCTGGCAGTATCGCCAGAGTCTCAGCGTGGTGCAGCAACTGATGAACCAGCGCATGTACCCGCTGACCATAAGAGGCCTTGAAGAGGCGATGCGCCTGCTGTCAAAATAGTCGGATGCTTTTCCCCGTGTTGCAAAAGCCGGTTTCAGCGCCGGCTTTTTTTGTGGCTGCGCTGCTGCTGGCGGGACCGCTGTGCGCCCAGCAGGTTGCTCCAGCAGGGGTCGCGGGTTTCGCGGATCCGAAGCCGACCTCCGCGGCGAGTGCGCCCGAGGCGCCGGCTTTCACGGTCGAGATCGGCGCGCCCCAGGAGGTGCAGGACTATTTGCGCCGCCATCTGGAGCTGATGCGCTACCGGGATCTGGCCGACCTCGACAACTCCGAACTCGAGCGCCTGGTGCTCGCTGCAGAAGACAACGTGCGCGAACTGCTTGCGACGCTGGGCTATTTCTCGCCCCTGATCAGCATGCGGCTGCGGGTGGAAGCCGGCACGACCCCTGCGCCCGCTGCTCGCGCCGCGCTGCGGGTGGTCAGCCTTGGCGTCGAGACTGGGCCGCCGACGCGGGTGGGCGAAGTCGTGCTGGATTTCAGCGCCGGCGATCAAAGCCTGCGCGATGCGATCCGCGCCGGCTGGACGCTGCAGCTGGGAGCCCGCTTCACCCAGGCGGCCTGGGACGGCGACAAGGCGCGGGCGCTGCAGACGCTGGCAGCCAGGCGCTATCCGTTGGCGCGCATTGGGTCTAGCAGTGCCGATGTCGATGCGGAAAAGGCCAGCGTGCGCCTGCAATTGCAATTGGACCCAGGCCCGGCCTACCGGCTGGGTCGGCTGCGCATCGAGGGCCTGACGCACTTTGACAGCGCGATGGTGGAGCGGTTGGCGCGGCTGATGCCGGGTGAGGACTACGACCAGACGCGCCTGCAGGAGGCTCAGCAAAGGCTGCAGGACAGCGGTTATTTCGAATCGGTCTACCTGGCGATCGACGCCAGCGGCGACCCTGGCGCAGCCCCGGTGGTGGTGACACTGCGCGAGGCCAAACAGAACAAGCTGGTGCTCGGGCTTGGCGCCAGCACAGACAGTGGCCCTCGCGTTTCGGTAGAGCACACCCGCCACCAATTGCCCGGCATCGGCTGGCGCGCTGCGTCCAAGCTGATGCTGGACCGCAACCTGCAGTCGCTGGGAGGCGAGCTGACAGCGACGCCCGATGAAGACAACTGGCGCTGGCTGGTGGGGCTGCAACTCAAGCAGGAAAATGCCGCCAGCGTCGACGTCGGTAGCCAGAGCCTGCGCGTGGGCCGCACCCAGGCCGGCGAGCGCCGCGACCGCAACTACTTCCTGCAATACGAGCACGCCGATACCAGCGCTCTGGGCGCCGCTACCCGGGCGCAGTCGCTGAGCGCGAACTACGGATGGACCCAGCGCAGCTTTGATAGCCTGCCGTTTCCGGCGAGCGGATACGGTCTGGGCGTCGAAGTCGCTGGCGGCTGGACGCTCGGCGCGCACAACGCGCCCTTTGCCCGCACCCAACTGCGCTGGCTGGGAGTCTGGTCGCTAGGCGACACGACGGAGCGGCTGGCGGCGTCGCGGGCTGGCCGCATCGCGCTGCGGGCGCAGGCCGGCGCCTTATGGGCCCGCAGCAGCGCCAGCCTGCCGGCCACACAGCTGTTCCTCACCGGTGGTGATACCAGCGTACGCGGCTATGTGTTCCACGGCATTGGTGCTACCTCGGCTGCCGGCCAGGTACTGCCCGGACGCTACCTGGGCACTGGCAGTGCCGAGTGGCAGCGTCCGATTCTGGTGGATGGGGCCGCCAGCGACTGGGAGGGTACGCTGTTCGTCGACGCCGGCGCGGTCGCTGACAAGCCGTCGGCGCTGCGGGCGCAGGTCGGCGTGGGAACCGGCGCGCGCTGGAAAAGCCCAGTCGGCCCGTTGCAGGCCGATCTGGCCTACGGGTTGGCGCTCAAGCGATTGCGCTTGCACCTTACTGCCGGGTTCAATTTCTGATGCGCCAGCCCCTATCGCTGCTGCTGTGGCTGATGGAACTCGGCGCCGGCCTGCTCGCTGCTATGCTGCTGGCGCTGTGGCTCTGGAGCGCCAGCGAGGGTTCGCTGGCGGCTGCGTTGGGCTGGGCTGGGCGCTACCTGGGCGCCGGCCAAAGTATCCAGGTTCAGGACGCGCGCGGCGCGCTGCGCGACGGTGGGCGGATTGCCCTGCTGCGCTGGGAAAACCAGGGACTGGTCGTGCAGGCGCGCGACCTGGACTTTGCCTGGCAACCGCTCGGGTTGCTGCAGGGTCGGCTGGAGTTCGGGCATATTCGTGCGGCCGAACTCGCCATCGAAGACCGACGGCCTGCAAGCGGGCAGCCGCTGACCGAGTTGATGCTGCCGCTCGCGGTGGACGCTGCCTTTGCCGTCGAGTCGCTGCGCGCCAGTGGCGGCTGGAGTCTGGACGCACGCTCACTCGCCGGGCGCTACCGCTTTGACGGCAGTCGCCACCGTCTTGAGATCGATCGGCTGCAACTCGCCGCCGGGCGTTACCAGGTGCAGGCCAGCCTGCAGGCCCGCGCGGCGCTGGTCCTGGATATGCAGCTGCAAGGCCAGTTGCAGACCGAGTTGGCCGGCGCGCCGCTTCTGCTGGACGCCAGCGGCAGTCTGAGCGGCCCCTTGGCTGGCCCCGACCCTTCGCTCTCTTTGGCGGCGCGGATCCAGCCGGCGAGCCGGGGCGCTGCGGCAGTCGATGGCGGCGCCGTCGGCGCGGCCATCAGCGCGCACATCAGGCCGTGGGCGCAGCAGCCGGTGCTGCAGGCGCAGGCCAGCTTCAGCGCGATTGACCTGGCCCTGCTGTGGCCGGCGCTGCCCAAAACCCTGCTCAGCGGCAGCGCACGCCTGGAGCCGCACGCTGATGGCTGGCAAGCTCAGGTGGAACTGAACAACCGTGCGGCTGGCCCGTGGGACAGCGTCCGGGTACCGATCGACAGCGCCCGCGCCATGCTGCGCTATGCCAATGCGCAGTGGACGATCGAGTCGCTGGCTGCCACCGGCGCTGGTGGGCGCATACGGATGCAGGGCACGCTGGCGCAGCAAGGATTGGGCGCGCTGTCGGGCTGGCAGGGTCGGGTGCAGATGGAATCGGTCAATCCGGCGCTGGTGCACAGCCAGCTTGCACGCGCCAGCCTGGACGGCGAGCTACGGCTCGGCGCGGCCCAGCAGGGGCTCGATTTCGAGGCCGCCGTGCGCCCTGCCGCGGCGCAGGCCACCGGGCCTACAGCCGGTGGGCCGGCCGACGCGGCGGCCGCAGCGGGCCGCTTCGAGGCGGGCATTCGCGGCCTGCGCCTGCAAAGTGCGTCGGCCAAGGGGCGCTGGTCGGACGGCGTGCTGGACCTTGCCAGCGTGCGCCTTGGCAGCGATGACGCGCAGTTGCAGGGGCATCTGCAGTGGAGGGTGGCGACGGGCAGCGCGCGCGGCGCCCTGCAGCTGCGTGTTCCCGGCGCGCAGGCGGAACTCGAGGGGGCGTTCGGCCCGCGCGATGGCGATGGCAGCGTTTCGTTGAAGGTCGAGCAGGCCGAGCGCGCCCTGCGTTGGCTGGCGGCGCTGCCGCCGATGGGGCAGGGCGCGCTGGCAGGTGTCAGTGCGCAGGGTGCGGCCGAGCTGAGCCTGCGCTGGCAAGGTGGCTGGGAGGCGCTGCTCGGCGAGCCGGGGCTGGACGCGGCGCTGCAGTTGCGCATGAGCGCGCAGCAACTCACGCTGGGTAAGTCCAGCGGGACCCAGGGTCTGGGCCTGCACGGCGTCGACATTAGCGCGGCAGGGCCGCTCGGTGCGCTGGCGATCAAGGGCGGTGGCGAGCTGCAGTGGCAGGGCATGCGGCTGGCGCTGCAAGCGCAGGGTGTGGGCGCTCGCGCCCCTGCAGCGGCCGAGGCAACCGGCTGGACCTTGACGATTGACCAGCTGCGCGCCCAGTTGGACGACCGACTGCACGCGGCGCCTTGGGCGCTGGCTTTGCGCCAGCCGCTGAAGCTGGAGTGGCAGCCTGGCAGCGTCAGCCTGCTGCGCGCTGGCGCCGGTGAGGCGGCGCTGAGCGGGCCGCTGGCCGGGGTCGCAACCCTTTCCTGGCAACCGCTGCTGTGGCGCCAGGGCGCGCGCGGCGAATTGCACAGCCAGGGCGCGTTGAGCGGACTGCCCATGCACTGGCTCGACCTGCTTGGCGGAACCCAGTTTTCCGAAGTCGGGCTCAGCGGGGACATGCTGTTTGACGCGACCTGGAACATCGCGGTGGCGCAGCAGCTGACGCTGCGCGCCGAGCTGGCGCGGCGTAGCGGCGATATCCGGGTGCTGGCCGAGACCGCTGGCGCCACCGTGATCGACGCCGGTGTGAAGGAGGCCCGCATCAGCCTTGCGGTCGACGGCGACAGCCTTCGCGCGAGCGCGAGGTGGGACAGCGCGCGGGCGGGCGACGCGCAGGCCGAGTTCAGCACCCGCATCGGCGGCGCCGGTGCGGCGGAAGGCAAACCCGTCGGCAACGGCCTGGGCCTGGGTGGATGGACATGGGCCGCCGACAGCCCGGTGAGTGCGACGCTGCGCGCAAGCCTGCCGCAAGTCGGCGTCTGGTCGGTGCTGGCGCCGCCGGGGTGGCGCGTGCGCGGCACCCTGGACGCCGCACTGGCATTGACCGGCAGCCGCAGCGCGCCCCAGTGGACCGGCAGCGTGCAGGCGAAGGACCTTGCGCTGCGCTCCCTGGTGGACGGCATCGAGTTTGGCAACGGTCGGCTGCGCGCGAGCGTTCAGGGGCAGCGCCTTGCCATCGACGATTTCCAGTTGCAGGGAGCCGGTGGTGCTGCTGGCGGCGAACTCAGCGCCCGGGGCTTTGCGCAGTGGCTGGCGGCGCCGCAGGGTGGCGATGCAGCGCTGAGCCGGGTTCGCATCGAACTCGACGCCACGGCCCGTGCGCTACGGGTGTCGGCGCGCGCCGACCGGCGCCTTGCGGTGTCGGGCCAGTTGCAGGCGCGGCTGGTGAATGCGCGCCTGGACATTCAGGGCGCTCTCACCGCCGATCAGGCGCTGTTCATCTTGCCCGACGAAAGCGCGCCCGGCCTGGGCGACGACGTGCGCGTCAAGCGGTCTGCGGCGCAAGCCCGGGCCCCAAACAGTGCGGCGCACGCTGCCAGTTTGCGTGCCGTTGCGAATGTGCCAGGTTGGCCGACCGCGCCGGCTGCATCGGGTGTGCGGGTGCCTGCGGAGCTCGCGCTTTCGCTGGATCTGGGGCCGGACTTCCGCGTTCAGGGGCGCGGCATCAACACGCGTATGGCCGGCGTTCTGCAGTTGCGCAGCAGCCTGCCCGCCAGCGCCGCTCCGCGCCTGAGCGGCGAGGTGCGCACCGTCGGCGGCAGCTACAAAGCTTATGGCCAGCAACTCGCTATCGAGCAGGGTGTGCTGCGATTTGGCGGCGCCTACGATAACCCGGCGCTCGACATTCTGGCCATACGCCCGAACCTGACGCAGCGCGTTGGCGTGCAACTGACCGGCACGGCGCTGGCGCCGCGGGTTCGGCTGTACGCCGAGCCCGAATTGGCGCAGGCCGAAAAGCTGGCCTGGCTGGTGCTTGGTCGCTCCGGCGCCAACGGCGGCGCCGAGGCGGCGGTGCTGCAGCAGGCCGCGCTGGCGCTGCTCGGGCGCAGCGGGCAGGGCATATCCGACAGCCTGGCGGGCGCGCTGGGGCTCGACGAGCTCAGTTTTGTCGGCGCGTCAAGCGCTGCCGGAAGCGCCGGCGCCGCCACGCTGACCTTGGGCAAGCGCCTGTCCAGAGATTTCTATGTGGCCTTCGAGCGCAGTCTGGCCGGCACCATGGGAAGCCTGTCGGTTTTTTACGAACTATCCAAGCGCCTGACGCTGCGCGCACGCACCGGTGAGCAAAGCGCTATCGATCTGATTTT
>CAISIP010000084.1 GCA_903885415.1 uncultured beta proteobacterium | reverse complement strand
GGCGGGCCTTCGGCGGTGATGCTGGAATGCTCGTTCATCGCCCACGACTCGGCGGCGAAGTAGTAGCCGGCATAGGTCATCGCGAACACGCCGGGGATGAAGAACAGGATGTACAGGATCAGGTCCAGGGTTGCTTGTGTGCGCGGCTCGAAGAAGCCGTAGAGCACGTCGCCCCGCACATGGCCGGCCTTGGCCAGCGTGTAGGCGCCTGCCATCATGAACAGCGTGCCGTACATCATGATCATCACGTCGAAGGCCCAGGCGTGCGGCTTGTCGAGCACGTAGCGTGAGAACACTTCCCAGCTGATCATGAAGGTGAGTGACACGATCAGCCACGAAAACGCCTGGCCAACGAAGGTGCTGATCTTGTCGATCGTGAGGAAAAGTTTTTGCATCGCGTGGTCCGCTCAAAAAAAAGCCACCCGGTTTCCGCCGGATGGCTGTGCGAGGTCGGAGGAGGGCCTCAGCCCTTCTTGGCCGCCGCAGGCTTGGCGCCGAAGAAGTGGTTCACCGCCATGCGACGGCTGACGTAAGTGTCCTGGTCCCACTTCACGGTGCGCTCGGCGAAGGCCTTCTGCGACTCGACGATTTCCTTGAACAACGGATTCTCAGCCGACTTCTTGGTCAGGATCTCGCTCCACAGCTTGAGCTGCAACTGCAGCACCGAATCAGGCGTCTTGTAGAACTTGACCTTGTCCTTGGTCTGCAGCTCGATGTAGTCCTTGGAATAGCGATCGATTGCCTTCCAAGACATGTCTGCCGACGAAGCCTCCACCGCGTTGGCGATGATCGCCTTCATCTTCGCCGGCAGCGCGTCGTATTTCGGCTTGTTGAACATGATCTCGAAGGTCTCTGCGCTCTGGTGGTAGCTCTGCAGCATGCACACCTTGGAGACGTCGGGGAAGCCGAGGATGCGGTCCGAGCTGGCGTTGTTGAACTCAGCCGCATCGAGCAGGCCGCGGTCCATGGCCGGCACGATCTCGCCGCCGGGCAGCGCGTTGACCGCAGCGCCCATCGCCGTGAACAGGTCGATCGCCAGACCGTTGGTGCGGAACTTCAGGCCCTTGAAGTCTTCCGCCTTGGTGACGGGCTTCTTGAACCAGCCCAGCGGCTGCGTGGCCATCGGGCCGTACAGGAAGGACTGGACCGTCGTGACGCCAATCGATGCATAGAGCTTGGCCAGCAACTCAGCGCCGCCGCCGTACTTGTGCCATGACAGCAGCATGTTGGCGTCCATGCCGAAGGCCGGGCCCGAGTTCCACAGCGCCAGCGCGTTTTGCTTGCCGTAGTGATATCCCAACACGCCGTGGCCGCCATCGAGCGTGCCCTTGGACACCGCGTCGAGCAGGCCGAATGCCGGCACAACCGAGCCTGCGGGCAAGACCTCGATCTTGAGTTCGCCGCCGGTCATGTCGTTGACCTTCTTGGCGAAGTCCTGCGCGTACTCGTGGAAGATGTCCTTTGCCGGCCAGGTGCTCTGGAATCGCAGCCCGATGGGTCCGGCCTGCGCCATGGCCAGCATCGGCGCGGACATGGCGCCGGCGGCTACAGCGGCGCCTTTGAGCAGGTTACGGCGGCGGGAGGTGGTGTTTACTGCCATGGTTTGACTCCGGTTGATTGATCAGCCCCGTATCGTCCCCGCATTTTTGGCATGATGCCAGAGGGTTTTCACCTAGTTCTTGCCGTCATCCACGCGCATGGGTCACGCCGCCGTCGACCACCAACGTGGCGCCAACCACATAGTCCCCCGCCCTGGATGCCAGGTAAATCGCGGCTCCCGCCATGTCGTCCGCCCTGCCGATGCGCCCGGCCGGAATCCGCGCGGCGACCCCTTGGGCGTTATCGCGCGCGTCGCGGTTCATCTCCGAGGCAAATGCGCCGGGCGCGATCGCGCTCATGACGATGTTGTCCTGCACCAGTCGCAGCGCCAGACGCCGCGTCAGATGCATCAGCCCGGACTTGCTCGCCGCGTAGGAGTAGGTTTCCAGCGGGCTGATCGACAGGCCGTCGATCGACGCAACGTTGATCACCTTGGCCGGCCGCTCCTGCGCCGCCTTGCACAGCAACGGGTACAGCGCCTGGGTCAGGAAAAAGGGCGCCTTCAGGTTCAGGTCGACCACTTTGTCCCAGCCGCTTTCCGGAAAGTCGGCAAATGGCTCGGCCCAGGCGGCACCGGCGTTGTTCACCAGTATGTCCAGCCGATCCTCGCGTTGGGCGTAGGCGGTGGCCAGCGCGCGCGCGCCCTGCACCGTCGACACGTCGGCCGGCAGCGAGACGCAGTGCCCCAGCGCCGACAGCTCGGCGGCGGCCTGGTCGCAGGCGGCGGCTTTGCGCGCCGAGATGTAGACGCGCGCGCCCTGCTTCAAAAAGCCCTCGGCGATCATGCGGCCGATACCACGCGACCCGCCGGTGACCAGCGCGCTGCGCCCCTGAAGTGAAAAAAGATCGCTCAATGCAGATTCCCCGACAACATGGTGGCTGCGCTTCAGCCGAATACGCGCGCGTTGGCCAGCGCGCCCAGACGCTCGGTGATGGCAAAGAACTCGGACACCGTCTGCTCGATGATGTCCTGCGCCGACTTGACGGCATCAATCAGCCCCGCAGTCTGCCCAGCCAGCGCCGGCGCGGCCTCCATATCGCCGCCAAAATACAGCGCCTGCAAGCCTTCGAAGCTGTCCGCAGGCATCAGCCCTGCCGCATGGATGGCCCCGGTGCGCTCGGACTTGAGCGCGCGGATGCAAGGGGTCGACTTCTTGTTGAGCACCCAGGTTCCGGTTTCCTTGGCGGCGACGATCGCGTTCTTGTAGTTGGCGTGCACCGGGCTCTCGGCGCAGCTGACGAAGCGCGTCCCCATCTGGACCCCCTCGGCGCCGCAAGCAAAGGCCGCCGCCATGCCGCGACCGTCGCAGATGCCGCCGGCGGCGATCATCGGCACGTCGACGCGCGCCCGGATCGCCTGCAGCAGCACCAACGTCGACACCTCCTCCGGGTTCTTGAAGCCGCCCCCCTCGGCGCCCTCGACGACCAGGCCGTCCACCCCCGCATCGACGCATTTGAGCGCGGTATCGACGGTGGGGACCGCGTGGTAGACGGTGATGCCGGCGTCCTTCAGCGGCCGGATGAACTTGGCGGGACTCCCCGCCGAGGTGGTGACGAATCGAAGGCCCGAAGCGCAGACAAAGCGCAGGATCGCGTCATCGCCTAGGAAGCGGATTGGCAGGTTGACGCCAAATGGCAGCCCGGTCGCGCGCATCTTGGCGATCTCGGCCTGGCAATTCGCCGTCTCGCCCGAAGAGCTTTCAATGACCCCGAGTCCGCCGGCGCGCGACACCGCCGCCGCCAACGGCGCACGCGCGATCCAGCCCATCGGGGCCTGAAGGATGGGGTAGCGGGCGCCGGTGTGGGCAAGAACTCGGTTCATGGTCGTGGCGCTCAAGTGGAACAGGCCGCCAGCATAGCGCCGCACCGGTTGGTGCCGCAGTCGCCAAGGCGCCACGCCCAAGGTGGGCCGCAGGCGCTGACGGACGCAATCAGACCTCGCCATCAGACCTCAATATGGCCGCCGATTTCTATCGCATGGTCAAAGGGAATCCTGAAGTATTCGGTGGCGCCCTGCATCGACCGGTGCATGAATATGAAGGGACTCAACAGCAAGGGGAAGTGGCCCCCGGCCACCACCTTTTCCTTGCCCACAAAGAACGATATCTCCATCAGGCTGAAGTGGAATTCGCGCGCTCTGAGCAAAGCCACCGCCCGCATGATGTGCAGGTTCTCCATGAATCCGTAGCGCACATGGACCGCATGAAAATTGTGCGCCAGGTGCTTGATGTCCAAGCGTTCGTCGTCCTTGACATGCGGAATATTTACAACCTCCACATTCATCAGCACCACCCGCTCGTGCAATACCTTGTTGTGCTTCAGGTTGTGCAGCAGTGCGAGTGGAACGATACCTTCGTGCGGCACCATGAAAATCGCCGTTCCCGCGACCCGGTGCGGCGGGTTCAAATGGAGCGTCTCAAGAAATTCCGGCAACGCCTGGGCCGACGTCCAACGGGCCGCAAGAAGGCGCTCTCGCCCATTCACCCATGACACCATGATCAGCAGCGACACGGCGGCCACGGCAATCGGGACCCAGCCGCCTTCAAAAAACTTGAACAGGTTGGCTCCGAGAAAAGCCATGTCCACCAGGACCAGCAGGCCAAAGACGGGCAGGAAGACAAGCTTGCTCCAGCCTTTGATAAACACCATGAAATAACCGGCCAGCAGGGTGTCGATGGCCATAGCGCCGGTGACTGAAATCCCGTACGCCGACGCCAAATTCTCCGAAGTCTTGAATCCGATAACCAGCGTGACCACGCCCAGAAAGAGAAAGATATTGATCTTCGATACATAGACTTGGCCGATTTCGTCTGCCGAGGTGTGCTTGATCCGCAGCCTGGGTATGTAGCCCAACTGCACCGCCTGATTGGCTATCGAGAAGGCACCCGATATCACCGCCTGCGAGGCGATGATGGTGGCCATGAAAGCCAGAATCAACAGGGGAATCAGCGCCCACTCGGGCGCCAGGCGGTAGAAGGGGTTGTCGAGCGCCGCCGGATCCCGCAGCAGCAGGGCGCCCTGCCCGAAATAGTTCAGCAGCAGGCAAGGGAAAACAATGACCAGCCAGGCCCGCTGGATCGGCTTGAGGCCGAAGTGTCCCATGTCGGCGTAGAGGGCTTCACCGCCGGTTACCGCGAGCACTACGGAGCCCAGAATCGCAATGGATACCCCCGAATGGGCGAGCATGAAATCGATGCCGGTGAACGGGTTCAACGCGCTGATGATCGCCGGGTTGCGCAAGATCTCCGCCAGACCGAGCAGGCCCAGGACCGAAAACCATACCAGCATGATCGGGCCAAACACTTTTCCAATCTTGGCGGTTCCGAAACGCTCGACGGCAAACAGGCCGGTGATCAGGGCCAGCGCGATGTAGACGATATAGGGTTTGAGATCGGGCGACAGCACTTTGAGGCCTTCGACCGCGCTCAGAACCGAAATGGCCGGCGTGATCATGCTGTCGCCAAAGAAAAGAGCGGCGCCCAGCGCGCCGATCACCATGATCACCCAGCGGGTGCTCTTATTTTTGGAGCTGTTCTGCAAGACCAAGGCGGTCAGCGCAAAGACGCCGCCTTCGCCGTGGTTGTCGGCGCGCATGATGATCAGCACATACTTCACCGTTACGACAAAAATCAGCGCCCAGGTAATCAGCGACAGGACGCCAAAGACCGCCTGCGCAATGTCGCTGCCACCCTTTGCGCCGGAGGCCTCGACCGAGACCTTGAGCGCGTACAGCGGCGACGTTCCGATGTCGCCGAACACGACGCCGAGGGCGCCGATCACCAAAGCGCCGAGATTGCGCGCGCGCACGGCGTCGTGAGAATTTGACATAACTCAGTCCAAGCCAATAAATTCAATAAAGCATTGAAAATTTGCTGGACTCTAGCAGGAATTTCTACTAGTCAGGCGCCGATTTTGGCGCCGATCAGGGGCCTGACGGCAGGCTTGCGGACGCGCGACGCTGCGGCTGCGACGCCGCCCGTGGCCGCTACATGTTGCGCCGGTACTGCCCGCCGACCTCGAACAGCGCGTTCGTGATCTGGCCCAGCGAGCACACCCGCACCGCGTCCATCAGCACCTCAAACACATTGCGGTTGCCGATGACCGCCTGCTGCAGCCGCTGGAGCATCGCTGGCGACTCGGCCGCGTGCCGCGCATGAAAATCGGCCAGCCGCCTGAGCTGACCCTGCTTTTCTTCGTCGGTCGAGCGCGCGAGCTCCAGCTTGTCCAGCACAGCGTCGCCGTGCGGATTGCGAAACGTGTTGACGCCGATGATCGGCAGCTCGCCGGTGTGCTTGAGCATCTCGTAATGCATCGACTCGTCCTGGATGCGTCCGCGCTGGTAGCCGGTCTCCATCGCACCGAGCACGCCGCCGCGCTCGGCGATGCGCTCGAACTCGAGTAACACCGCCTCCTCGACCAGTTCGGTCAGCTCCTCGATGATGAAGGCACCCTGCCCCGGGTTCTCGTTCTTGGCCAGCCCCCACTCGCGGTTGATGATCAGCTGGATCGCCATCGCGCGGCGCACGCTGTCTTCGGTCGGCGTGGTGATGGCCTCGTCAAAGGCGTTGGTGTGCAGGCTGTTGCAGTTGTCGTAGATCGCTATCAACGCCTGCAGCGTGGTGCGGATGTCGTTGAACTGGATCTCCTGTGCGTGCAGGCTGCGACCGCTGGTCTGGATGTGATATTTGAGCTTTTGCGAACGCTCGTTGGCGCCATATTTGTCGCGCATCGCGATTGCCCAGATGCGCCTGGCGACCCGGCCCAGCACCGTGTATTCGGGGTCCATGCCGTTGGAAAAGAAAAAGCTCAGGTTCTGTGCGAAATCGTCGATATGCATGCCGCGTGCCAGATAGGCTTCGACGAAGGTGAAACCATTCGACAAGGTCAGCGCGAGCTGGGTCAGCGGGTTCGCACCGGCCTCGGCGATGTGATAACCGCTGATCGAGACTGAATAGAAATTGCGCACCTGGTGGTGGACGAAATATTCGGCGATGTCGCCCATCACCTTGAGCGAGAACTCGGTAGAGAAAATGCAGGTGTTTTGGCCCTGATCCTCCTTCAGGATGTCGGCCTGCACGGTGCCGCGCACATTGGCCAGCACCCAGTCCTTGATCTTGGCGGCTTCGTCAGCCGTCGGGTTGCGGCCGTTGTCGTCCTTGAACTTGGCCAGGTTCTGGTCGATCGCAGTGTTCATGAACATCGCCAGAATCGTCGGCGCCGGGCCGTTGATCGTCATGCTGACCGAGGTCGTCGGGCTGCAAAGATCGAAGCCGTCGTAAAGCACTTTCAGGTCGTCGAGCGTGGCGATCGAGACGCCCGAGTTGCCGACCTTGCCATAGATGTCGGGGCGCAGATCGGGGTCATTGCCGTACAGCGTGACCGAATCAAATGCGGTCGACAAACGCTTGGCCGGCATGCCGGCTGAAACCAGCTTGAAGCGTCGGTTGGTGCGGAAGGCATCACCTTCGCCGGCGAACATGCGGGTCGGGTCCTCGCCCTCGCGTTTGAAAGC
>CAISIP010000083.1 GCA_903885415.1 uncultured beta proteobacterium | reverse complement strand
GCGCGGCTGCGTCTGGCCGGTGCGGGCGGTGACGCTGTTGTGCGCTATCCGCTCGGCCCCAGCTTGGGCCAGTGCTGCGGCGGCGTCATGGACCTGCGCTTCGAATGCGTTGGTGAGGCCGACATTGCTGCGTTGCGACAGGGTATCGCGCGAAGCCTGGATCCGGTGGCGGTCTTTGGCGCAGGCCATGTGGGGCAGGCCCTGGTGGCGGTGTTGGGCAGCCTGCCATTTGCAGTGACCTGGATCGACAGCCGCGATGAAGTCTTCGCGCCACCGTTGCCGGCGGCGCTCCGATGCGAGCAGTCTGATCCGGTGCACGCCGCGGTGGCGGATCTGCCAGGCGGTTGTGCCGTGCTGGTGATGAGCTTCAGCCACGCCGAAGACCTGGAAATTGTGGCGGCCTGTCTGTTGCGCCAGCGGGTGCGATCCGACCTGCACAGCATCGGGCTGATCGGCAGCAAAACCAAATGGGCGCGCTTTCGCAGCCGTTTGGCCGGGCGCGGCTTTTCGCAGGCTGAACTCGCGCAGGTGCAATGTCCGATCGGCATCGCCGGCATTGCCGGCAAGGAACCGGAGGTGATCGCCGTTGCCGTCGCAGCGCAGCTGCTGCGCGCACGCGCGCCGCAGCCCTTCGCCGATGCAGCTTAGGGGCCCGACAGCGCGAGCTGCATGGACAGTGCGTTGTGCCTTTCGATCAGCGGCGCGAGATCGACGGTTGTCAATTGCCCTTGGCGCACCACCAGACGGCCGTTGACGACCGTGTAGGCCGCCGGGGGACTGGCGCACAGCAGCAGACTGGCGACCGGGTCGTGCACCGCGGCGCCTGCAAACGCCAGCGTCCGCAGGTCGAACAGTGCCAAGTCGGCGCACATGCCGGGCGCCAGATGGCCGATGTCGTTGCGCCCCAGCACCTGTGCGCCGCCGCGCGTTGCCAGCGCCAGCGCGTCGCGTGCGCCCATCTCGGCGGGGCCGCTATCGCAGCCGAAGGCCACCAGCGAGCGTGCCACCCGCGCCAGCAGCATCGCCTGCCGCGCTTCGTTGACCATCTGGGCCGCGTCGCTGCTGGCACTGCCGTCGACGCCGAGGCCTACCGGCACGCCGGCGCTGAGCATGCGCCGCACCGGCGCCATTCCGCTGGCCAGTCGCATATTGCTGCAGGGGCAATGCGCAACGCCGGTGCGCGTGGCCGCAAACAGGCTGATGCCTTCGTCGTCGAGCTTGACGCAGTGTGCGTGCCATACGTCGTCGCCGAGCCAGCCCAGGTCCTGCACATACTGCGCCGGTGTGCAATTGAACTTCTCCCGGGTGTAGGCGATGTCGTGGTCGTTTTCCGCCAGATGCGTGTGCAGCCGCACGCGGTAGTTGCGCGCCAGGCTGGCGGTCTCGCGCATCAGCGAGCGGCTGACCGAAAACGGCGCGCAAGGCGCCAGCGCGATCTGCAGCATCGCGCCCCATGCGCCGTCATGGTGCTGCTCGATCAGGCGCTGCGCGTCGCGCAGGATGAAGTCCTCGGGCTCTACCAGCGCGTCGGGTGGCAGTCCGCCCTGCGACTGGCCCACGCTCATGCTGCCGCGGCTGGCGGTAAAGCGCATGCCGATTTCCCGGGCCGCATCGATGCTGTCGTCGAGGCGCACGCCGTTGGGATAGAGGTAGAGGTGGTCGCTGCTGGTAGTACACCCGCTGAGCAGCAGCTCCGCCATCGCTACCTGGGTCGAGACCCGCACCATTTCGGGCGTCAGCCCGAGCCAGATCGGATACAGGCCGCGCAGCCAGCCAAATAGCTCAGCGTTCTGGACCGCTGGAATGGCGCGCGTCAGCGACTGGAACATATGGTGGTGGGTGTTGACAAGGCCCGGGGTCACCAGGTGGCCGCGCGCGTCGATCACCTCGTCGGCGCTGGCGGGGAGCGCGGCTGCAGGCCCGATGGCTTCGATCCGGTTGCCGCGGATGAAGACCGAGGCGTCGCGCAACTCGGATGCGCTTGCCGGGTCGGCATGGTCGAAGGTGGCGACGCAGCGGGCGTTGGCGATCAGCAGTGTTTTCATGGTTGGTGTTGGGTGGCCCGCGTCGGGCGGCGCCGCAAGCTGGCGGCGCGGCACAATGGCGCCTGCGCCTGAGGAGCCCACTATGAACAGCCCCGATACTAGCTTGCAGCCGCGGGCATTTCTGCAGCGCCTGTTTCAGGCGGCGGTGACCCGCGCAATGCCGCTGCACAACATGGCGCCGTTTCTGCCCGCAGTGCCAGCCGGCGGCCGAACCGTGGTGCTAGGCGCTGGCAAGGCCGCGGCGTCGATGGCGCAGGCGCTCGAGGTGCTGTGGCCGCAGGACGCCCCGCTGCAGGGCCTGGTCGTGACGCGCTACGACCATATCCCGCCGCGCCCTGAGGGTGTGACCCAGCGCATCGAGGTGGTGCAGGCGGCGCATCCGGTGCCCGACGCCGCCGGCCTGGCCGGCGCCGAGCGCATGCTCGCGATGGCGCAGGGTCTGGGCCGGGACGACCTGGCGCTGTGCCTGATTTCCGGGGGTGGGTCGGCGCTGCTCACCCTTCCCGCCCTAGGTCTGACGCTGCAGGACAAACAGGCGGTCAACCGTGCCCTGCTCGCCAGCGGTGCCGACATCGCCGAGATGAACTGCGTGCGCAAGCATCTGTCGCGCGTCAAGGGCGGCCGGTTGGCAGCAGCCTGCGCTCCGGCCCAGGTGTGGACGCTGGCCATCAGCGACGTGCCGGGCGACGACCCCAGCGTGATCGCCAGCGGCCCAACGGTCGCCGACGCCAGTACCTGCGCCGACGCGCTCGCCATCCTGCGGCGCTACCGTATCGCGCTGCCATCCGCCGTCCAACAGGCGCTGGCGGATGGCAGCCTGGAGACGCCCAAGCCGGGGGACCCGCTGTTTGTGCGTAACCGGGTGCATGTGATCGCAACGCCGCAGCAAAGCCTGCAGGCGGCCGCGCAGCTGTCGCGCGACGCGGGCGTGCCGGCCCATATCCTGAGCGATGCGGTCGAGGGAGAGTCGCGCGAGGTGGCCAAGGTGCATGCGGCGCTGGCGCGCGCAGTCGCGCGACAGGGGGAACCTTTTCCCAGACCCTGCGTGCTGCTCAGCGGTGGCGAGACGACGGTGACGCTGCGTCCGCAGCGCGAGGGCGAAGCGCCCGGGCGTGGAGGCCGCGCCGGCGAATTTTGCCTGGCGCTGGCGCTGGCGCTGCAGGGCCAGCCAGGCGTATTCGGATTGGCGGCGGATACCGACGGCATCGACGGCATTGAGGACAACGCCGGCGCTTTTGTCGCGCCCGATTCGCTGGCCCGTGCGGCCGTGCTGGGGCTGGCAGCTAGCGATTTCCTCGACCGCAACGACGCCTATGGATTCTTCAGCGCGCTGGACGATCTGGTGCACAGCGGCCCCACCCATACCAATGTCAACGACTTCAGGGCGATCCTGATCCTCTGACCCCGAGTCTTGATATCGCTCAAGGTTTTGCCCGGGCATGCGCTGCACATTGGGCGCCATGTTGCCCCCCGAGTTGTTAGATCTGCCTTCCGAGCGTATTTGCATGGAACCCGGGACGGTGGTTCTGCGGCGCGGCGTGGCATTCAATTGCGTCAGCCATATCGAGTCGGGGCGGGTCGCGCGGGGGCTGATGGACGGCGGTGTGCTGGCACACCAGCTCGGCGCGGCAGAGGGTCCTTTTTGGCTGGAGGCCAGCGCGGCGCTGCTCGGCCTTGCGAGCGTCGTCGACGCAGTGGCCGAGACCCGGGTGACCTTGCGCCGTTTGCCGATGGCCGCATTCAGGAACTGGTTGGGCGGCCTGCCCAAGGCCACCCGGGGCGTCTTGCGCGATGTGGCGCTGGCGCATCGCCAGCAGACCGAACTGGCTGTCAGCCGGCTGGCCAAGGACGCCGAGGCACGCTGCGCTGAGTGGCTGTTGCGCCATGCCGAGGTCGGACCGCAGGGAGCGCTGGCGGTCATGCTGCAGCAGCGCAAGCGGATGCTCGCAGCACAGTTGGGAATCGCCCCCGAAACGCTGTCGCGGGTGTTGCGCCAGCTGCGCGAACGCAGCCTGATCAGCGTCTCGGGCCGCGTCCTCAGCTTGGTCGACCCCGCTGGACTGCGCTCGTTGGCGGGGGCCTAGCCGCGCCTCCTAAGCCAGCCCTGTCAGCGCGAGGCGATCGCGCGCAGCAGATTTTCGGCGCTTGCCGGCGCACACAGCGCGACCGGTCCACGCCCTTGCGGCGTGGCTGCCGCGACCGCCTCGCGCAGCGCTTCGAAGACGCTGATGGCTAGCATGAAGGGTGGCTCGCCGACCGCTTTGCTGCCAAATACATTGTCTTCCCGGTTAGGCTGGTTCCAGAACGACAGCTTGAAATGCGCCGGGACGTCACCGGCAGATGGAATTTTGTAGGTGCTCGGCGCGTGCGTCGTTAGCGCGCCCTGCGGGTTCCATACCAGTTGCTCGGTCGTGAGCCAGCCCATGCCCTGAACGAAGCCGCCCTCGATCTGCCCCTGGTCGATGGCCGGGTTGATGGAGCGCCCGACGTCGTGCAGGATGTCAATCGCCAGTACCCGACTCTCGCCGGTCAGCGTGTCGATCGCCACTTCGGTGCAGGCGGCGCCATAGGAAAAATAATAGAAGGGTCGCCCGGTTAGTGTTTCCTTGTCATAGTGAATTTTTGGCGTGCGGTAGAAGCCGTCGCTCCACAGCTGGATCCGATTCGCGTAGGCCATTTTCACCACTGACTCAAAGCTGCGGCTGGCCTTTGGCGAGCGGACCTGACCCGCTGCAAACTGCACCGCGCCGGCTCCGCAACCGTCCAGCCCGCCGACAAACTGCGCCAGGTTGTCGCGCACATGGCGGGCGGCAAACTGTGCGGCCCTTCCGTTGAGGTCGGTTCCGGCGGAAGCTGCGGTCGCGGACGCGTTGGGTATCTTGCTGGTGTCGCTGGCGGTGGCGAGAACCCGCTGCAGGTCAACGCCCAGTTCGTCGGCGACCAACTGCGCCACCTTGGTGTGCAGACCCTGGCCCATCTCGGTTCCGCCGTGGTTGACCTGCACGCTACCGTCGGTATAGACATGCACCAGCGCGCCAGCCTGGTTAAACAGTGTGGCGGTGAAGGAGATGCCGAACTTCACCGGCGTGATCGCGATGCCGCGCTTGATCACCGGACTGTCGCGGTTCCAGCGCTTGATCGCCAAGCCGCGCCTGCGGTAGTGCGCGCTGGATTCAAGTTGTGACAGCAGCGGCATCAGGATGTTGTCCTCTACCTTCATCTGGTAATGGGTGACATCGCGCGTTCCCACGCCGTAGAGGTTGCGCATGCGGACATCGAGCGCGTCGACGCCCAGGCTGCGCGCTATGTCGCCCATGATCGCCTCGATGACGAGCATTCCCTGCGGGCCGCCAAAGCCGCGGAACGCCGTATGGCTTTGGGTATTGGTCTTGCAGCGATACGAGGCGATCGCCACGTCCTGCAGGAAGTAGGCGTTGTCGGCATGAAAAATCGCACGATCGGCCACCGGACCGCTGAGGTCAGCGCAAAAGCCGCAGTCCACGGCCATCGTGAGCTCGAGTCCGCACAGCAGGCCCTGATCGTCGAAGCCGACTTGGTAGCGGAATTCGAAGGGATGTCGCTTACCGGTGACCAGAAAGTCGTCGTCACGGTCGAGCCGAAGCTTGATCGGGCGTCCGAACTTGTGTGCCGCCACCGCTGCCCAGACGGCGACATGGCCAGCCTGCGTTTCCTTGCCGCCAAAGCCGCCGCCCATGCGCCGGCACTCGACGCGCACCGCGTTGCCGGCAAGGCCCAGCGCGTGCGCGACCCAGTGCTGCACCTCGCCGGGGTGCTGGGTGCTGGCATGGATCAGCCACTGGCCCTGTTCCTGCGGCAGCGCCAATGCAACCTGACCCTCGAGGTAAAAATGCTCCTGGCCGCCGACCGAGAGCGTGCCGCCGAGCTTGTGCGACGCGCCGCTGATCGCCAGTGCCGCATCACCACGGCGCACGAAGACCGGCGCCAGCACATAGCTTTTGGCTGCTAGCGCCGCCTGGACGCCGAGGATCGCCGGCAGCGCCTCGATCTTCAATTGCACCCGGCGCGCTGCACGGCGCGCCTGCATCACGCTGTCGGCGACGATCAGCCCCACGACCTGGCCGACATACTCGACCCGGTCGATGGCGAAAACCGGCTCGTCGCCCGCAAAAGATGCCAGCATGCGGGAGCCGGGAATATCGTGTGACAGCACCAGGCCGCGTACGCCGGGCATCGCCAGCGCCGCATCGGCGTCGACCGCGGTCAGCCGGCCATGCGCTACGCCCGACAGGATGGGCGCGGCAAACAGGGTGCCGCGCGGTTCGGCGATATCGTCGACATAGGTGGCGGCACCGGCCACCTGCGCGCGAGCGCTTTCGTGCGCCACCGGCCTTCCCGCCGCCTTGCGGTCGCGCAGCTCTTCGTCGAGCCCGGTTGCAGCCTTCATGGCGCATCTCCGGCCAGTGTGAAGGATTCCAGATTGATGTTCTCCACACCCTGGCTCTCGAGCCAGTAGCGCTGCAGCAGGTTGCCCAGCACCTGGCGGCGGTAGGTGGCGCTGGCGCGCATATCCGAGATCGGGGTGAACTCGGCGCGCAGCACGCGCATGGCTTCGTGCGCGGCTGGCTGCGTCCAGGCCTGAGCCTGCAGCGCGGCCTCGGTCTTGCGGGCGCGCACCGGCGTGGTCGCGACGCCGCCGACGCCGATCGACGCGTGCAGCACCTGGCCGTCGACGATGCGCATGCAAAGCGCCAGGCAGACGGCGGAAATGTCGTCGTCAAAACGTCTGGAAATCTTGTACACCCGGCACTGCTCACCGGAGACCGGCAGCGCCACCTTGATCCAGCCCAGCACTTCGTCGGCAGCGATCCGGTTCTTGCGGTATCCGGTGTAGAGATCTTCGAGGGCCATCTCGCGGTGGCCGCGCGACGATAGCAACACCACGCTGGCCCCCAGGGCGATCAGCAGCGGCATCGAGTCACCGATCGGCGAGCCATTGGCGACGTTGCCGCCCATCGTTCCTGCATGGCGCACCGGAAGTCCTGCAAAGCGCTTGCCAAATTGGCGCAATTGCGGCCGGTCCTGAACCAGCGCGC